>CAYTUO010000270.1:0-6503 GCA_964441015.1 uncultured Pleurocapsa sp. | reverse complement strand
CAATTATTTCGCCCCATTGAGTGCCGTCGCACAGAGAGAGCGCTAAGAAAGTTATTCTCTTCGATCGCAACTTGTATGACCAATAATCGTCTAGCCAAAAAAATCCAATCCTTAGTAATTCTTATAATTTCTCATGTTCGCTTTTGCCTTTGGAGATAATGGAATTTTGGGGAGTGACTGGCAATTTTGCAACAAATGAAACGGACATCTCGTGCTTTGTTGAATTATTTCATCTGTCTGGTACTTTTTCTCAATCTTATTTTCTTTTCGTACTTGCCTAGCGTGTTTCCAGCTACTTCCCGCAGTTCTGCTGTCGTGACTACAACGACTGAATTGAGAGGAGTTTGGCTGACAAATGTCTCTAGCGGGGTATTTTTCGTCCCTTGGGGAGTCAACCGAGCCATTCAAAAATTATCGCAACTTCATTTCAATACACTCTATCCTGTGGTTTGGAATCGAGGGCACACCTATTATCCCAGTCGAGTCGCTCAACGAGTGACAGGAAAATTTGAAGAACCATTTTTAACCGTTACGCGCGGAGGATCGGACGTTCTGGCAGAAATTCTCAAAGAATCGCACAAATACGGGTTAAGCGTCATTCCTTGGTTTGAATACGGATTAATGGTTCCTGCTAACTCAACCATCGCTAGGAAGCATCCTGACTGGTTAACCCAAAACCGAGAGGGAAAAACGCTGCTTTTAGAAAACAAGGCAAACGAAGACTTTCTCAAAGAATCTCAGTCAAAACAGTCGAGTTCCCGTTCTCAAAGGTTGCGCTCTCCTGGACAAAAAAGTAGCATCCAGCAAGTCTGGTTTAACCCTTTTCACCCAGAAGTTCAGCAATTTATCGAAAACTTAATTCTTGAAGTGGTCATGAACTACGAGGTGGATGGCATTCAGTTAGACGATCATTTTGGAATGCCTGTGGAGTTAGGGTATGACCCCTATACGGTCAAGCTTTATCAAAAAGAACACCAAGGCAAGAAACCCCCAAGCAATCCTCGCGATCCAGAGTGGATGCGTTGGCGAGCAGCAAAACTTACAGCTTTTATGGACAAAATTGTGCAAGCGGTTAAAACCGTTAAAGCAGATGCCAAAATCTCGTTATCTCCCAACTCTCATCACTTTTCCTATCAAAATTATCTGCAAGATTGGAAGACTTGGGTAGAAAGAAATCTGGTGGATGAATTGATTTTGCAGGTTTATCGAAACGATCTTAATAGCTTTCAGGCAGAACTATCGCAAAGCGCCGTAGAATTTGCTCGCCGTCGAATTCCCGTCAGCGTCGGGATCTTAACGGGGACTTGGAATCGTCCGGTAGATGTTCAAGAAATTCAGCAGCAAATTGAGATCGTGCGCGATCGCGGATTTAAGGGAGTTTCTTTCTTTTACTGGGAAACTTTGTGGGGATATCTCACTCCCGACTCGCCTCGCCAGCGCCGTCAAGTCTTCCAAACTCTCTTTGCTCAACCGGCGACTCGACCAAAAGTTGCCTAAAAGTTCTATCAAGTCCACGACAGATTGATTTTGTTCCCTGTTCCCTAAAACGGCTTCTTTACCTCATCAATTATGAGAACTGCTATGAAACTAAGCAACAGGATTCTTTCAGTCTTAAACCTTCAACATTCAGAATTCATCCCGTTTTGCCTGCAATGGGTACTGGGAACTTTTTTGGGTTTTTTCCTCAGTCTGCTGTTTATTGAAGTTGGCGAAAAAGCAGAACTAGGCGCGATTGAAGGGATTGTTGGCGGAGCGATTATTGGGTTGATGCAAACCTTAGCATTCAGTCAATGGCTGCCTCTAGCTTGGTTGTGGATGCTAGCCAACGCGATCGCGTGGGGATTGCTTGGATTGAGCGATTTTGGCGCAATTGGTTGGTATGCTCCCACAACTGACCTTTTAGGCATTCGTTTGACTGACGGAGCGATGTTCGGTGCGATCGCGGGTTTGTGGTTAGGAATTTGGCAGTGGCTAATCCTGAGAAAGTATCTTTTTGATGCTTGGCGGTGGATTTTGGTCAACCTGGGGAGTTGGTCGCTGGCGCTAGCTGTTGGCTGGGGTTTGGGTGGAATCTTACGCGCTATCACTAATCTGTTTGTCAGCGAAGTGATTGGATTAGCGATCGCCTGGACTATTGTGAGTTCTACAACCGGTTTGGCGTTGACGGGGTTAATGAGTCAAACGCTGATTTATTACAGAAAGTTCGGCAAGGCTAGATTTATTGAGTAAACTTCTAACTGATATATAACTGATAACTGGTCATCGGTCACTGATAACTGATAACTGATAACTGATAACTGATAACTGATAACTGATTTAAAGCGCAGGTAAAGCCAGCAGAGAAATCCCTATTCCCAAGGCTAATCCCACCAAGACTTGAAAGGGGGTATGTCCCAGTAATTCTTTGAGCCGTTCTTCGTTAAACTGGTTCCCATCCTGAAAAAATTCATCTAAAATTTGGTTGAGAATACGGGCTTGTTTACCTGCTGCTTGACGAACGCCTGCCGCATCGTACATGACGATTACTGCAAACAGACAAGCGATCGCAAAATCAGGAGACGACCAGCCATCTGTCAGCCCTACGCCAGTTGCTAATGCCCCAACTAAGGCAGAATGGGCGCTGGGCATTCCTCCCGTCGTCACCAAAAAACGAAGATTGACTTTTCCATTGCGGATCAGTTCGATAATAAATTTCAGTCCCTGAGCAATAAAACAAGCCAGAAGCGAAACTATTAAGACTTGATTATTTAAAACCGTTTCAAAATCGTGCATGATCGATGGTTTCAGGCGGTTTAGTGTTTGCGGGTCACGATATAATTGGCGATCGCCCTTAAGGGATCTGCGCCTTCTCCATAGCTGGCTAACTCAGCAATGGCCGCATCTACTAGCTGCTGGGCTTGTTGTCTCGATTCTTCTATGCCCCACAAACTCGGATAGGTCGCTTTTTGTGCCTGTAAATCTTTTCCTGCCGTCTTTCCCAATTCTTCTTGGGTTGCCGTAATATCCAAAATATCGTCCACGATTTGAAAGGCTAGACCGATGTTTTGAGCATACTTAGACAGCCGTTGGATCTCTTGAGCCGATGCCCCTGCTAAAATAGCACCCGAAACCACCGACGTTTCTAACAAGGCTCCGGTTTTGTGGGTGTGGATAAAGGTCAGGGTATCGACGGAAATATCGGGTTTTCCTTCTGACTCCAAATCTAGCACTTGACCGCCCACTAATCCGGCGGCTCCTACGGTACGGCCCAGACGGGCAATGACTTCTACAACTCTTTGAGGAGGAACAGTTTGCGTCTGAGCGGCTACATATTCAAAAGCATAAGCTAACAGACCGTCGCCTGCCAAAATTGCAATATCTTCGCCAAACACTTTGTGGTTGGTTAACTTGCCTCGCCTGTAATCATCATTGTCCATCGCTGGGAGGTCGTCATGAATCAATGACATGGTATGTATCATTTCTAGGGCGCAGGCAGTCGGCATTGCCATTTCTATTGTCCCGCCAGTCAGTTCGCAAGTTGCAAGGCAAAGAATCGGACGTAAGCGCTTTCCGCCTGCCAACAGCGAGTAACGCATTGCCTCATAAATTTTTTCGGGTTTTTCAATGGGGAGCGATCGCTCTAAGGCTTCTTCTACTAACTGTTTTTTTGCCTTCAAGTAGGAAGCTAGAGCGAAATTTGATGATTTATTCTCCTCTGCTAGTTTTTCACCGGTCGTGACCATCTGTTCTTGCCTTGAACCTACCAACTGTTTTAATTATTACCCGATGTGACACTTTCACCAAATTAAACTTTTGTAGCAATTTTCGCTGATTCTCTTGGCTTTAAGCATTGCGATCGCTGACCTACAATTAACCTCTGTTAAACCCCTCAAGCAACATTTGCGTCATCAAGCTAGCTAAGGCTTCTACAGTAGCGTTTTCTGGCATTTTCAACTGACCATCAATCAGCAACATAGATAGTCCATGTACTAAAGACCAGGCAACCCAGGCTAATTCCTTTGGATTTCCAGGACGGAATGTCCCTGCGTCTTGACCCTCCTTAATGACGTTGACTAGCACCATAAACGCTTTTGCTGCCGCTTCGGTTAAGGCAGGATACTGTTGTTTGTCTTTGGGAGAGTAACGGAACATGACTTCGTATTCGGAAGGATGGGCGATCGCGTATTGCACGTAGGCAACTCCAATAGCTTGCAATCGTTGGGAATGCTCGCTCGGCTTTTGCTCTAAGGTTTGGAGCAAATATTTACTCATCTCTTGAAACCCTTTTTCGGCAACGGCTGCTAACAGAGCCTCGCGATCGCTAAAATGTCGATAGGGAGCCGTATGAGACACGCCTATCCGCCGCGCCACTTCTCTAAGCGACCAATGAGTCATGCCCTGTTCTGCCACTAAGGCGATCGCCACTTCAATTAAGGCTTGGCGTAAGTCTCCGTGATGATAGGTTTCTCTAAATTTCATCGTAGTCTGTAACTTTTCTTTACTCTATTTTGGCCTTTATATGTTGACATTGTAAACTTATCACACTATAACTATAGATATTGACAGTGTAAACATTTAAAGTTGAAAAACGAGGAATTTATCTAGAACTAGGGAGTCTTCACCATGTCTAACACTTACAGCAATGAAAAGGAAAAGAGATAACCCTATGACACTTATTTCTGTAACCCGTTTACGTCTGCGTTCAGTCCGCTACCTTCCAGAATTTATTTGGCTATCTCTGTTGAGTCTGCTGCAAGCGAAACGAGCATCAGGGAATCTCAAAACTCAACTTGTACGAGATGCCCACTTAACCTTTTGGACGCTAACCGCCTGGGAGAATGAAGCGGCAATGCGCTTATTTATGACACAGGGATCGCACCGTCGGGCCATGCCAAAGCTGCTGGAATGGTGTGATGAAGCTTCAGTGGTTCATTGGACTCAAGAAACGGCTGAGCTTCCCAATTTGAAAGAGGCTCACCGAAGGATACAAACCGAAGGAAGAATGTCGAGGGTGAATCATCCTTCGCCAGCACAGATGTCCAAACAGATTGCCGAGCCAAAAATTAAGATGTAAAGCGATCGAATCGCGCAACAAATCTACTGAACAGTATAGCCGCGTTCCTGCAAGCAAGTATTGAGGACTTGATTATAAACCCGTATGCGCTCTTGTCTCTGGCGCAGTTTTTCTGGAGAAGATCGATCCTCTTTAGGAATAGGCTTAGCCGGATCGAAGTCAGTCTCTTCTCTAGCCCGCGCATAACACTCGCGTAGATCTTGGCTTTGTTGCTCTCGGCTTTGTCCTTGGTTGGGGTAAACTAAGGACGAATTGGCAACCTCAGCGATCGCTAGAATTGCAGCCAAAATAGCAAACATCGGGATTCTAATCCATATTTTCATAAATCGGCTCCTTTTTCGTCTCAACCATTGAATTTAATTTTGTCCAACTACTTATATCTTTAATTTTCCAACAAAAAAATCTACCCCAACAAAAAGAGGTAGATCGGCTTGATCGACGCAAAGACTTCGAGTCTTCCTTAGTATTCCGGTACGCTAGAATCGATTTCTCGACTCCAAGCGGTAATTCCGCCTTTGACGTTAGTTCCTGCGATACCTGCTTCTTTGAGGATGCCCAATGCCTTAGCAGAACGTCCTCCCATCTTACAATGAGCAATTAGACGATGACCGTTACCGTTGACCAGTTCTTTCACTTTCTCGACACCCGAACCATTTTCGATATCGGGTAAAGGGATGAGAACTGAACCTGGAATTTTGGCAATTTCATACTCATTTGGGTTGCGAACGTCAATGAGAATGTAACCATCCGCACCCCTGTCGATCAGAGATTTCAAGTCATGAACCGTCATTTCTGAGATTTCCATCTGCTGTTTTGCCTCCTGTGCTTTTGCTTGGGGAATGCCGCAGAATTGTTCGTAATCGATTAGTTTTTCAATAGGGGGACAATTGGGATTGCGTCGCAGTCTTAATTCCCGAAATGTCATGTTTAAGGCGTTGTACACCAGCAAACGCCCACTGAGAGTATTTTCTGGGGCTACGCCTAAGATGATTTTAATGGCTTCGGTGGCTTGAATTGTACCGATTACTCCAGGAAGAACGCCCAAAACTCCCCCTTCTGCACAAGAGGGAACCATTCCTGGCGGTGGTGGTTCTTCGTATAAGTCCCGATAATTAGGCCCGCCTTGGTAGTTGAAGACGGTTGCTTGTCCGTCAAAGCGGAAAATGGAACCGTAAACGTTTGGTTTGTTTAATAAAACGCAAGCATCGTTGGTGAGATAGCGAGTGGGGAAATTATCTGTTCCATCGATGATGACATCGTAGGGTTGGAGAATCTCTAAGGCATTCTCGGCAGTGAGGCGGATTTCATACAAGTCCACCTGACAGTAGGGGTTAATTTCTAGAATGCGGTTTTTAGCCGATTGAATTTTGGGTTTCCCTACCCAAGAGGTGCCGTGGATAATTTGACGCTGTAAGTTGGAACTATCGACAATATCAAAATCGACAATCCC
>CAYTUO010000269.1:0-6559 GCA_964441015.1 uncultured Pleurocapsa sp. | reverse complement strand
TTACGCATAATTTTTCTGCCTCGGAATCCCCCGATTTATCGGTGGGAGTGTCAATAGTCTCCCTTGTCACCTTCTCACCTTCTCACCTTCTCACCAATCACCTTCTCACCAATCACCATTAAAGTGGTGGCTTTCTGGTATGCCAATCGGTAGATTGTTCGTAAGCGTAGGCAACTTGAAAGAGTAAATCCTCTCGTAGAACTTTACCAATCAACTGCATCCCTATCGGCAATCCCTGTCCGTCAAATCCACAAGGAACGCTTATTCCAGGCAACCCGGCCAAATTTACGGGAATTGTCATTAAATCCAATAAATACATACTTAACGGATCTTCTGTTTTTTCCCCTGCTTTAAAAGCCGTTGTTGGCGAGGTAGGACACACTAAGACATCGACTTGCTCAAAAGCTTTTTCAAAGTCTTGTTTGATCAGCGTGCGAACTTTTTGCGCTTTTAGATAGTAGGCATCGTAGTATCCCGCAGAGAGCGTATAAGTTCCGATCATAATCCGTCGCTTGACTTCTGCACCGAAACCAGCAGCGCGAGTTTTTGTGTACATCAACAACAGTGTATCGGCATTTTCTCGAATACCATATTTCACTGCATCGTAACGAGCGAGATTGGCTGAAGCTTCTGAGGGCGCGATAATGTAATAAGCAGAAACGCCGTAGCGGAAGCGAGGACAGGAAATTTCGACAATGGTTGCCCCTAGCGTTTTGAGTTGTTGTATGGCTTTGTTAATTGCCTCCCCAACGCTCGAATCGAGTCCTTCACCAAAGGTTTCTCTAATGACCCCAATCTTTAATCCTTTTAAATTGGGTTTGAGAGACAGGGTGTAATCAGGGATTTCTACCTTCAGACTAGTGGAGTCTTTAGGATCGTAACCCGCGATCGCGCCGAGTAAAATGGCAGTATCTTCTACCGTTCTCCCAAAGGGGCCGATTTGATCGAGCGAGGAAGCAAACGCTACTAAACCAAAGCGCGAAACCAATCCGTAAGTCGGTTTTAGTCCTACTACACCGCATAGAGAGGCGGGTTGGCGAATCGATCCTCCCGTATCAGAACCCAAGGCGACAACGCATTCTTCAGCAGCGACGGCAGCAGCAGAACCGCCAGAAGACCCGCCAGGAACGCGAGACAGATCCCAGGGGTTCGCCGTTATTTGATAGCTAGAGTTTTCGGTGGAACCTCCCATCGCAAATTCATCGAGATTGGTTTTTCCCACCATCACTGCCCTAGCCTCTTTGAGTTTTTGGGTTACAGTTGATTCGTAGGGCGGAACAAAATTTTCTAAGATCCGCGAGGCGCAAGTTGTGGGAATTCCCTGAGTACACATATTGTCTTTAATGCCGATAGGAATTCCTTCAAGCAATCCGATTTCTTCTCCCGCCGCGATTTTTGCATCCACCTTTTTAGCAGTTTCTAAAGCTTGCTCGGCTGTAACGCACAAAAAACTGTGTAATTTCGGTTCTAGCGCTTCAATACGCTCTAATGCTTCTGTTGTAATTTCTGTTGCAGAGCGTTCTTTTTTTACTAATTGTTGATGCAATTCGCGGATGGATGCCATGAGGGTACCTGGGAAACGTCAACGAGAAATCTTAGAAAAATATTGTGCCTATGACACTGTAGCAAACAGAGGGAGCTTTTCGAGTACAATCCCCAAGAATTTGCCCGACAGAAGTTAAACTATAGCTTTTTTACTGGTTAACAATCTATAATTTTTAATAATCTTTTCTTGATCTTCTGTGGAAAACTAGCCCAAAATCTGTGGAAAATTGCGTTTTTCTGGGGAAAAAATCGGCAGGTCATTAGGGATCTTCGGACTCGAAACTAAGGCGATCGCGCCCATATTCGGGAGGTTCTACATGAATGACCACTCGCACCGGACTAAAATGTTCTGCTAAGCGAATTTCTACTGCTTCTGTAATTCCATGCGCGGTTTCTACGTCCAGCGCCTCTACAACGAGGTGCATTTCGATAAAAACTTGTCGTCCTAACACTCCCCTAGAGGCAATTTCGTGACAATTAATCACGCCAGGAACCTCCATCACCACTTGATGAATCGTTTCAGGTGCGATCGCTATTTCATCTACTAGCCAAGGTATATTTGACTTTAACACCGTCCAACCACTGAAAAACACTAAAAAAGCCACGGGAAAAGCCAGAATGACATCTAGCCACTCAAGTTGGGGCAAGTTTAACACTCGTCCTTGCCAAACGCCGACTAATCCAGCCATCACGGTAATTGTGACCCAGATATCGCTCATGGTATGGTAAGCATCGGCAACTAAAATAGGACTGCCAACTCGCCTCCCCACTCCCCGTTCGTAAAAAGCGACAAAAATATTCACTCCCAAGACGAGAATAAGTATTAATAATTCCACCCCAGAAATGCGAACCGGACTGCCGCCTTTCCAAATTCTTTCGATCGCGCCTTGGAGAATTTCAAAACAAGCAATGCCTAAAAAAGCAGCAATTCCCAATGCACCAAGAGCTTCAAATTTTTGGTGTCCGTAGGGATGATCGCGATCAGGTTGGGGGGAAGACAGGCGACTGGCAATTAAGCCTAGAACATTATTAGCACTGTCCGTAACACTGTGTAAGGCATCTGCTTGCAAACTCAACGAAGCTGTCTTTAACCCCACCACAGCTTTCAATCCCATGACAAAAAGATTGAGAAACAGAGTAATAATTAAAACCCTACGAACTTCAGATCGGTTATCTCGTACCACAATCCTAATCAGTTATCAGTTATCAGTTATCAGTGTCAGGAGTTCAGGAGTGTAGGTTAGGCTTTGCCTAACTTAGGAGTTCAGGAGAAAAACAATCCAAAATCCTTTCATCCAAAATACAAAATCTGATGAGTCACCAATCATCTATATTCTATTCGTTTTCAAAATTACATTGCTCAGCTTTTTCTTAGTTAATGACTTTAATTTTCATTAGCCTTCGATATAATTAAATATTATTGAGAAACAAAGACTGATGATAGCTCAAAACTCTATTGAAACAGAATCAATTATCATTGCTAAAAATGTAGAGAAATGGTACGACAATCATTTTCATGTTTTGCGAGGAGTTAGCCTCACCGTGAAAAAGCAGGAAGTCGTTGTCATTATGGGGCCTTCGGGTTCGGGAAAATCGACTTTTATTCGCACGTTTAATGCGCTAGAGCCTTATCAAAAAGGAAGTATTAGTATCGATGGCATAAAACTTTCTCACGACTTGAAAAATATCGAAGCGATCCGTCGAGAAGTGGGAATGGTTTTTCAACAATTTAATCTCTTCCCACATCTAACAGTTCTCGATAATGTAACCCTAGCTCCGATTTGGGTACGTCGTTGGACAAAGAAAAAAGCAGAAGAAGTCGCGATGCAGCTATTAGAAAGAGTAGGAATTTTAGAACAAGCGCAGAAATATCCAGGTCAACTGTCGGGAGGCCAACAGCAACGAGTTGCGATCGCACGCGCTCTAGCCATGCAACCCAAGATTATGTTATTCGACGAACCCACTTCAGCGCTAGATCCAGAAATGGTGCGAGAAGTTTTAGACACGATGCGAACTCTAGCCAACTCAGGAATGACAATGGTTTGCGTCACTCATGAAGTTGGATTTGCCCGCGAAGTTGCAGATCGCGTGGTATTTATGGATGAAGGGAAAATCGTAGAAATCACCACGCCCAACGAATTTTTCAACAACCCAAAAGAAGAACGTACCCAAAAGTTTCTTTCACAAATTTTGTGAGGTTCATCCCCAGGAAGATGCCCACCTGTGGCTTGTTGTTGACGACTACCGCCCGTTGCCCCGTTGCGTCATAAGGTATTCCCAAATCTGTCTGACTTCGGCTTGCATTTCTCGGATAGCGGCTCGATCTTGTGCCGCTTCGGTTGCCAAAACTTCAACGGTATTGTTGACTCTTTCTACGCTAGAGCCAATACTGCGTAAGTTTTCTGACTGTAAAGCAACAGCCATTTTAAGTTCGCTTAGATCTACCGTCAATTGGGCTAGATTTTCTGTATTTTGATTGATTTGGGTTCTTTGCTCGACAATGGCAGTGGGGAACACCTGCATGGTATCTCTGATTTCTCTGAACGCCACGTAAATTCCTTGTAATTCTTGGCTATGTTGTGTCGTGAGATTAGAGAGTGCTTGTATTCTTTCTTCTGTCACAGTGTTAAACTCCTGTTAGTGGATAAAAATTTCCCATCGATCCCCTAGCTGGAGAGCACCAGCCAGGGGATTAGTTTTATTATCCATCCCTAATCAATCAATCTCCTAAGAAACATAACGACCGCTCCTGGTGGAGAGCATTGAGGGCAAGGCGACGTAACAGCCCCAAATTCTCTGGTGCGTATTTCGATTGCTTGACACCCCGTACTCAGCTTCTAGAATAGTGCGAGCTTCTCGCTTGCTTCTCACGATGCCCGCACTACATTAACTTATCGCCTACAGGACTGACCGATTACCAGCCTTTTTCCGATTGAGCTAAAACATAAGTAGCAACATCGTCGATCTCTTGCTCGCTCAAACGTCCGCCAAAAGCTGGCATAGCATTTTTCCCTTTCGTTACTTGAGTTTTAATGGCTTCTAAAGAATTCATGCCGTATTGCTCTAAATCGCCTTTTTGCAGTGTTTTCGCCGCATTGACGACATTTTTTCCACCCGCATGACAAGCAGCGCAGTTAGCAGCAAACAGCTTAGCCCCATTAGCTGCATCTCCCGCCAAAGCAGGACGAGCAAAGGTTAGAGTCATTAGAGCCATTACTAGCAAGATCGAAGACAAAAATTTTTTCATGGAGTTCTCCTCTCAGTTTCATACTAAATCGCCAATCCTAGCAATAGCGAGCGCTCTTGTCAAAAGACAAACTGTCGAACTTCTGTAGTAGGATCTTCTAAGGGACTAAAAGAAGCAAACTTAAGGACTCCTGTCAAAAGACAAGCTGTCAAACTTTTGTAGTCGAATAACTTTACAGAGCTAACAAAAATGTCAAAGAAGTTAGGTTTATTACTTTCCACCATTTTGCTAGTCATTGCTAGCTTCGTGATTTCCGTTGCTCCTGCTGCCGCAGAAACCTACACGGTCAAAATGGGTTCAGATAGCGGGTTATTGCAGTTTGACCCTTCTACCCTGACCATCAAAGCAGGCGACACCGTGAAATGGGTTAACAACAAGCTCGCTCCCCACAACGTGGTCTTTGATAGCAGCAAAATGGATGAAGCAGTAGCTACCAAGATGTCTCATAAGAGTCTCGTCTTCTCTCCTGGCGAATCCTATCAAAGCACTTTCAGTGAACCTGGCGAGTATAGCTACTACTGCGAACCTCATCGGGGTGCAGGAATGACTGGCAAGATTATCGTGCAATAGTTACTCGCTATTCCCGCTCTAGGAAACGCAACCTCACGGAGTCAATCTGTGGGGTATTTTTTTGCTCTCCATACAAAAAAAGGCGGTGAGTTGTCGAACTTCACCACCCTTTAAATTGTCAATTGAATTGAGTCTAACCTTCTATGTCATTACGCTTGGATGATGAAGTCAGTAGCATTCATCGTTGTGATTCCAGTGAAGTCAGCAAACTGGCCTCCTCCAGTAAAACCTGCTGTAGCTCCATCTGGGTTGTAGAACAGGTTGCCTGTAGAGGTACTGAAGACTATCTTCGCTGCACTAGTACCAGCAAGAGTATCATCTGCCGCCGTTGCAAACTCGGTAGCAACGCTAAATCCATTACCAGCAATACTCGTTAGAGCAGTAAAGGTAGCTTTGCTCAAAACAAGCTTGTCTACTGCGATCACGAAGTCTGAGACAACGTCTAGCCCCAACGAACTGAAGGCAGAACCAGAACCACCGAAAACAAACTTATCGGTTTGAGTTCCGCCAACCAGAATATCGTTGCCAGCACCGCCAGTCAAGATATCATTGCCAGCCCCACCATTTAGAAAATTGGCGCTGCTATTACCAGTGATGGTATTATCGAGGGAGTTGCCTGTACCATTGATACTACCTGCTGTAGAGCTAAGAGTAAGGTTTTCTACGTTGGCTCCTAGAGTGTAGCTAACGCTAGCTGTGACGCTATCGGTACCAGCAGTATCATTAATGACATCGACTGTATCTACAATGTAGGTATCGTTGCCAGTACCGCCATTCAGGGTATCGAGACCGCTACCGCCATTAAGCGTATCGTTGCCTGCGCCACCAGTGATAGTATTGGCGCTAGTGTTACCAGTACCAGTGAAGTTACCCGATCCGATGAAAACGAGATTTTCTACATCGGCGGACAAAGTATAGCTGGTTGCGGTAGTTTGGATAGTATCTGTTCCACTTGCGTCGCTAATGGCAGGGTCGCTTGAATCAACTACATAGGTATCGTTACCATTGCCACCAACAAGGGTATCAACGCCAGCACCGCCATTAAGCGTATCATTGCCCTCACCACCAACTAAGCTATCGTTGCCATCGCCACCCGCTAAGCTATCGTTAAGAGTGCCGCCATCTAAAATATCGTTGCCCGTACCACCAGTGATGATATTGTTGAGGGTGTTGCCTGTACCCGTGAAGTTACCCGTT
>CAYTUO010000268.1:0-6561 GCA_964441015.1 uncultured Pleurocapsa sp. | reverse complement strand
CTTCATATCCTTTTTCTAGCAACAACTCACTCAAATAAGAACCGTCTTGACCAGTAATACCAGTAATCAGCGCTCGCTTGGGTTGGGTCATCTTCAATTTTCCTGTCCTTAGTCGGTCAATATAGAAACATCAAAATAGGCAGTGTAGCATCGCTAAGCGGTCAGCAACACTAATTTCAACAAGTCTGTAAATTCTTTCCTAAATTAACCTAAAAGTCTGCTCAGTGGTTGAAAAAAAATGAACAATTTTTCTATAAAGTTTTTGTAAAGTTTTAGAAGTCGTTAGTCCTAAGCCGACTGGCAACTCTTGGAAACTAACGACTTTTAGCTAAACAAGCGACAAATAGGAAGTACTAATAAGCCCCGTTGTTGCGGGGAAAGATTATTACGCCTATTGTTTTGATAACTATCCACAAGTCCATCAACCAGTTACGGTAGTTGACATAGTAGACATCTATTTGAACTCTTTGAGGATAGGGAATGTCGTTGCGTCCAGAGACTTGCCACAACCCCGTGATTCCCGGTTTAATGGTCAGTACTTTATCAATCCGATTTCCATATTTGTATAACTCTTCTGGAACCAAGGGTCGCGGGCCAACTACGCTCATATCTCCCATCAAAACGTTCCAGAACTGAGGAAATTCGTCAAGACTGGTTAAACGCAGAAATTTCCCAATCCAGGTGATTCTAGGATCGTCGCGCAATTTAAAATTATTTTCAAATTCTTCACGCATTTGGGGCGAAGTGGCCATCATGGACTCTAACAGTTCGTCTGCATTAGAAACCATTGTCCTGAATTTGATACAGCCAAACCGCTTGTAGTTCTTCCCTACTCGCTGCTGACTGTAAAAGATAGGGCCAGGGCAACTAATAGCGATGAGCAGAGCCAAGATAAGATAGAGCGGGGACAAAAAAATTAGTACCAATGAAGAAAAGACAACATCGAACAAACGTTTGGTAAAATCCCCATTTAAAGTTTCTATCCACGACCTATAGCGTTTTTTCGAGGAGACTGGGGAATGAAAACCACGTTGCATCAAAGCTCGCAAAGCTTTGACGGGGATCAATTGGCTATTAGCAGTCATTTTACTCCTTCACATCACATCACACCACACTGTCCCGATCATAAAGCCAGAAGACCATTATTATGGCGAATCTACTTAAAAAAATCGCAATTTTTCTCAGATTTTTTCCTGAGAAAATTCTGACAACTGGCTTCTAGAAAGGCTAAATATTCGGTTTCAAAGATTTTTGGGCTAAATTTGGCTGCCCTGATCCGACAGTTATCTGGATCGAGTTGACCTTGAAATTTAGAAAAAGTTTCAACGGCTTCAACCAGAGCTTTTGAGGTTTGAGAAGGGAACAACAAACCTGTTCCTGTTTCTGGAAACTGACGAATATCTAGTACCGTTTCTAAGGCTCCGCCGCCGCCATAGGCGATAATTGGCGTACCGCACGCTTGTGCTTCTACTAAGGCAATGCCAAAATCCTCACAAGCTGCATAGACAAAAGCTTTGGCATTAGCCATATATTTCTCGACCATTTCATTAGATTGTGCCCCTAGTATTTGAATGTTGGGTTTGGCAGTTTGACGAATGCGCTTGAGATCGGGCCCGTCGCCGATGATAATTAAGGGATATCCTAACTGATTAAACGCTTCAACGATCAAAGAAACTTTTTTATAGCTGACTAAGCGAGATACGGTAAGGTAGTAGTCTTCTTTTTGCGACTGGAAGGAAAAGCGATCGCTGTTGACTGGTGGATAAATTACTTTTGCCTGACGGCGATAGCAACGCCAAATACGTCTAGCGGTGTGCTGAGAGTTAGCAATAAAGTAATCGACTCGATTAGCTGAGATAACATCCCACTGACGCAATTGATGCAGGATAGAGCGAGTGAAAATACCGGGCAACCCCCGTCCTATGCGACTGGCGTTAAGATAGTCAAAGGTCAAATCCCAAGCGTAGCGCATGGGCGTATGGCAATAGCAGAGGTGTAACTGGTGGGGACTGGTCAAAACCCCCTTAGCAACCGCATGGGAAGAGGAAAGAATAACATCGTACTCCCGTAAATCTAGCTGTTCGATCGCTAGAGGAAGTAAGGGTAGATACTTCTGAACGCCATTGCGAGCAAAGGGAAAGTGTTGTAGAAACGTCCTCCCAATCGTCCGCCCATAGAGATAACTCTGGGAATTGACAGATTCAAAATCAATTAATGCATAAAGATCGGCCTCGATATGTCGCAGGATTTCGCGCACGACTAATTCCGAACCGCCTGTGGCTTTTGGGGTTAACCACTCGTGAACCAGAGCGTATTTCATAAAATTAACTAGACAGAGAGATTCGGTTGCTAAAACAGTAACAGAGTAACCTGGTTGGGCACGACAGTGGCACAGTAGAAATGAAAGCGATAAACAGCGATCGCTGTTTACTGATAACTGATTTGGGATGGGGAGAAATGAAAATGAAGCAAACGCACTTATCGGCTCGACAATTACCGACTCAACGGTTTTTCGCAAGGCGATCGCCAGCGTTATTGATTGCGCTTAGTTTTTTTAGCATAGCGTTGACTAGCCCCGCAAGCGCTGATGAGAAAATGTTGCGGACTTTAACGGTTACCGGACAAGGCAAGGAAGAGATCGCCACCACGTTAACTCAAGTGCAGCTTGGCGTGGAAATTAAAGGAAAAACGGCGACAGAAGTCCAGCAGGAAGTTGCCAGACGGACATCGGCAGTTGTCGAGTTGCTGCGATCGCGCAATGTGGAAAAATTACAAACTACTGGCATTCAGTTACAACCTGCTTACGATTACAGCAATAATCAACAACGCCTGGTGGGTTATATTGCCACAAATACTGTCAGTTTTCGCCTTGCTACTGAGAAAGTAGGGGGTTTGCTCGACGATGCCGTCATAGCCGGAGCTACTCGCATCGATGGAGTGAGTTTTACGGCTAGCGACAGCGCGATCGCCACAGCCCAAAAACAAGCGCTCCGATTGGCCACCGAAGATGCTCAACAACAGGCAGATGCCGTTTTAACTACCCTCAATCTCAATCGCAAAGAAGTTGTCAGAATTCAAATTAACGGAGCTAGCACCCCGCCCCCCATGCCAGTAAATTTTGCTCGCGAAGTAGCTAAAATGGATGCTCCTACTACTCCCGTGATGGGTGGAGAGCAAACCGTAAGCGCTTCGGTAACTCTAGAGATTAGTTACTAGCAATTTCAAAATTCAGAGTCGCCACTATGGTAGTTGCTGACTGCGTTAGGATCTACATCCCGCTTGGAGCCTAACAAGTCGAGCCTGTCTACTCTAATGACGGGTTTAGAACGGTTAGCTCCTGTTTTGCTATCTGTCCAAGTTTCAATTTTTAAAGACCCCTGAACGCCGATTAAACTGCCTTTACGGACGAAGTTGATAGCGGTTTCTGCTGTCTTGCCCCAAATTTCTAAATTGAACCAGTCAGGTTCGTCACTCTTACTAGTCGGACGATTGACAGCTAAAGTTAGAGTACACAAAACACTCCCTGACTCAAAATATTTAGGCTCTGGATCTCTGCCCGCACGACCTACTAAATTTACGATATTCAGACTCATTCGTCGCTCCTTTAATTTTCTCTCTTGCTAGTACTGATGTACGTTGATTATAAAGCTTAGCCGAGTCGATCGCGCTAATCGGAAAAAGAACCGCTAGCGATCGCGTAGAATGTCTGAGGCATCGCTAGACAAATTTTCTTCCCCTAGAATGGCCAAATTTTTCGGAACAAATCCGTTAATTTCACTAGAATTAAGGGAGAAAAAGTAGTAGAATCCACATCGATTCCTATCGGGTTATCTATAGCAGCATTGTAAATTAGTGGGGGGAGGAAGTCAGTGAATATTTTTAAGCGTTTTTCTCTATCGCGGGATATGGGGATAGACTTAGGGACTGCCAACACCCTAGTCTACGTCTCTGGTAAAGGGATTGTTCTAGAAGAACCCTCAGTAGTGGCGATCGATCAAGATAAAAACCCCCTAGCCGTCGGCGAAGAAGCCAAAAAGATGTTAGGGCGAACCCCTGGTAACGTCATTGCACTGCGTCCTCTGCGCGATGGAGTCATTGCCGACTTCTACAGCGCCGAAATTATGTTATCAGAATTTATCCGACGCGCCCATGAAGGAAATCCCCTGGGCAATCCTCGGATGGTCATCGGGATTCCTAGCGGGATCACGGGAGTCGAACGCCGAGCCGTCATAGAAGCAGCAACTCGCGCGGGAGCTAAAGAAGTTGGCTTGATTGACGAACCCATAGCAGCCGCTCTAGGAGCAGGACTTCCCGTTACAGAAGCCACGGGTACGATGATTATCGACATTGGCGGTGGGACGACAGAAGTTGCCGTACTGAGCTTGCAGGGAAGGGTACTGAGCGAATCAGTGCGGGTAGCCGGCGACGAGCTAACGGATGGCATTATTCAGTACATGAAAAAAGTCCATAACCTGATCGTTGGCGAACGGACGGCAGAAGAGATCAAAATTAAACTAGGATCGGCATATCCAACGGAAGAAGATTCCGTTCTCGAAGTCCGAGGTCTGCACTTAATGTCGGGATTGCCCCGAACCGTTAGCGTCAAAGGGGGAGAAATTCGAGAAAGCATGGCAGAGCCTCTGTCAACCATTATCGATGCTGTCAAGCGCACGCTGGAGCGGACACCCCCTGAACTCGCAGCAGATATTATCGATCGCGGAATTATGCTGGCTGGGGGAGGTGCTTTGTTGAGAGGACTAGATACGCTGATTAGTCATGAAACGGGCATTGTCACCCACATCGCTGAAGATCCCCTGAGATGCGTGGTTAAAGGGACGGGTGAAGTTCTCAAAAATCCCAAAATTTTAGAGCGAATCCTCAACGAAAGCTCTCGTTTAGCCTAATTGTTAAGCTAATTAAACAGTCAAGGAACTAAAAGATCGAGGATAAGCTCTATAGAATCGATTCTGTCAATCGATATAGGTGTTAGATTGACAAACAAACTACCATTCCTGTTTACGGTGCGGCGAGTCAAGTGGACTCGACTGGGAGTTCAAGCAGTTTTGACGATCTCGGTCGTAGGAACGGCTTGGTTGCTTCGCCAAACGCAAGGAGCAGCCATCCAAGAACTTTATTCCTGGCTCGTTCGTCCGTTTCAATCTGAGCCTGCTTCGGTAAAAGAAAAAAAGCTAACTAATGCTCGTATTTTAGAATTAGAGCAGCGACTCGTTGAGCTAGAAAAGCAAAATCAGCAATTACAAAAACTCTTAGGATATTTTGAGAAAGACAAGCAATCTGCGATCGCAGCGCCAATTATTGGGCGTAGTGCAGATGATTGGTGGCAACAAGTCATTATCGGTCGGGGGAGTCAAGACGGAATAGAAAAGGGTTTTGCCGTCACGGGAGTGGGAGGATTAGTCGGTCGAGTTATCGAGGTAACCCCCCATACCAGTCGCGTTTTGTTGATTAGCGATCCTACTAGTCGCGTTGGGGCGGCCGTAAGTCGCAGTCGTTCAATGGGTTTAATCAAAGGGCAAGGCTCTCAAATCGCTGTCATGGAGTTTTTTGAAAAGGTGCCCGATATCCGTCTCGGCGACATCGTTACGACTTCTGCGGTTAGTCGCTTATTTCCCGCAGGCTTACCAATTGGTCGCGTCCAATCCGTTAATTTAGAAAAAGGGCCCGCTCCTGAAGCCAAGATAATTCTAACAGCCCCCATCGACGATCTGGAATGGGCGATCGTGCATCCTTTTAAAAGCAATTTGGAGCAAGAGTGATTAAGCTGGCGAAATTGTCTTCTAAGCAGCGTCAAATTCTCAATGGATTCATAATTGGTGCTTCTATCCTGCTCTGTTTGTTCCTCGCTTTGACTCGTCTCCCAGGGATGGAGTTATTAGGAATGGCACCCGATTGGCTGTTAATTTGGATCGTGACTTGGAGTCTCAAGCGAACTGCTGTTCAGGGCATCGTAGCCGGACTAGCTCTTGGTATGATTCAAGATGGCATGACCTCTGCTCCTGTCTCTGGCCCTTCTCACGTTTTATCTCTTGTTTTCGTGGGTTTTTTGACAGCAAAGCTTCAGAAGCAACGATACATCAAAGAAGATTTTATTTCAGTGGCATTAATTGTTTTTGGGATGGCAGTTGTTAGTGAAACAATAATGGCCATTCAGCACATTGTTCATCAAATTCGCAATCCCGCAGAGATTTGGCTAGATTATCAGCGTATTGCGCTTTCTTCCGCTATTCTTAGCAGTCTTTGGGCACCCGTTCTCTATTATCCCCTCAATCAGTGGTGGGAGCAGCTTAAGGAATTAGAGAAATCGTCTTGAATTGGTGATTGGTGATTGGTGATTGGTGATTGGTGATTGGTGACTGGGAAGTGTGGGGAGTGTGGGAAGACAAGGGAGCAGAGGGAGCAGAGGGAGCAGAGGGAGCAGAGGGAGCAGAGGGAGCAGAGGGAGCAGAGGAGCAGGGGGAGCAGAGGAGCAGAGGGAGCAGAGGGAGCCTTTCAAGGGTATGTTTTTAACATTTTGGAGTAGGGCTAAGTAAAATTACTGTA
>CAYTUO010000267.1:0-6606 GCA_964441015.1 uncultured Pleurocapsa sp. | reverse complement strand
CTGACAAATCATTAAACTAAAAATAAACTGGTTTTAGAGCATCTTAGATTTTGCAGTTCTATAGAGGGTAAATTGCCACTAACCGAGCCAGTTTATCTGATTTGTCTTTTGCTACTTATTATTGGCATTGCTCCCCTAATCGCCAAATGGCTGCGGATTCCAACACTGGTGGTACTGATTATTTTAGGGACTATTCTCGGCACGAATGTTTTAGGAGTTTTAGCAAGAGATGAGCAGTTAATTTTATTAGAAAAATTTGGTCTGCTTTATATTATGTTATTGGCAGGCATTCAAATGAATTTAAGTAACTTTAAGCGATTGGGAACGCGATCGCTCATCTTTGGTCTATTGACATTTGCCATTCCACTTACGATAGGCATCGCGACTGGAAAATTGATGTCCTACGGGTTGCTGACTGCACTACTGCTGGGGATTCTTTATTCCCCTCACACGCTTGTATCTTATCCGATCGCAACGAGATTGGGGATTGCTCAAACTGAAGCGGTTGGCGTGGCAGTTGGGGGGACGATTGTAACTTCTATTTTCACATTAACGGGCTTATCGATCGTGCAGGCGATCGCGATCGGTAGTCTTGGAATTTGGCTGTGGATTAAACTTTTAGTCCTGTTACCCATCCTAGTTTTAGTTTATCTTTGGGGAATTCCCAAAGTTGGCTCTTTTCTATTAGAAAAAACACCTGAGTCCCTGACAACTCAATTTATTTTTGTTCTCATTTGTTTATTCGTTGCCGCCTCTGCCACATTATTATTGGGAGTCGATGCGATCGTCGGAGCTTTTATCGCTGGAGTCGCTTTAAACTCGCTAATTCCTCTCACTAGCCCGTTAATGAATCGCATTGAATTTGTCGGCAATAGTTTGTTGATTCCTATTTTCTTAATTTCTGTGGGAGTTCTCTGTAATCCTCAAGTTTTATTAACTCATCCAGAAAATTTAGGAATTGCTTTAACAGTTGTTGCTGGATCTGTCGGAGCTAAATTTTTAGCAGCTTATTTGGCCGGAGAAGCGTTTAAATTTTCTTTCGCTGAAATCATGGTGATGTTTAGCTTAACCATGTCTCGCGCAGCTTTAGTCATGGTCATTGCCCTGTTTGGCAAAAATTCAGGATTGCTCAACGAGGCAATTTTTAACGCTATTATTTTCTATATTATTTTGACTTGCTTAATTGGCCCCCTGATTGCCGAGGCCTTCGGTCAACAAGTCGCTGAGAAGATGACATTAACTAAGCAAACAACCGGGTTCTAAGACAAAAACAAACACGAGGAAAAATTGATTATTTATGCCGCAAATACTCTATATAATGCAGCAATCCTTCGATCTTAACGATGCGTTTCGCTATAGCATTGGTTTGGCGCTCGTTTGCTTGCTAATACTCATCCTATTGTGGTTACCAGATATTTTGCGAGAGAGGTAAAATTAACCTCGAATGCCATTGACATAGGCAGCCGTAATGGGGTTCTCAGGAGCTTCAAACACTTGCTCGACCGAACCGTATTCAATCAATTGTCCTCTTTCGTGCTGT
Organism: uncultured Pleurocapsa sp.; assembly: GCA_964441015.1. Lineage (GTDB taxonomy): Bacteria > Cyanobacteriota > Cyanobacteriia > Cyanobacteriales > Microcystaceae > Hydrococcus. Next base: position 5,066 of record CAYTUO010000267.1, on the reverse strand, counting down.
ACCCAGAATAGAGCAACATAGTCGGCAATGCGTCGAGCTTGGGCTAAATTGTGAGTCACAATCAGCACTGTATATTGCTTTTGCAGACTGACAATCAAGTCTTCGACAACGCCACTAGAAATCGGATCGAGTGCGCTACAAGGCTCATCCATCAGTAGGGCTTCCGGTTTTAAAGCTAAGGCACGGGCAATGCAAAGCCGTTGCTGTTGACCGCCAGAAAGGGACAGGGCGCTTTCTTGGAGCCGATCTTTGACTTCATCCCACAGTCCTACCTGTCGCAACGTCGTTTCTACGATCGCATCGATTTGTTCGCGGTTTTTAATTCCGTGTTCTTGCAACGGCAGTGCTAGATTCTTCCAAATAGACAGGGGAAACGGATTGGGTTTCTGGCAAATCAAACCGACTCGACGGCGCAGAGTGATCGCATCAATTTTGGGGTTGAGTACATCGAGTTCCCCTAGATAAATCCGTCCCGATACCCGACAGCAGGGCATTAAATCGGTCAGTCGATTCAGGCAACACAGAAAGCTGCTTTTGCCGCAACCAGAAGGGCCCACAAGAGCCGTAATACAACCGACGGGAATGGAAAGGGTCACGTCACAGAAGGCAGGTTTAGAGCGATAGTAAAGGCTGAGCCGTTCTGTTTCGATAAAGGGCGGGGGACAGCGATCGCGCTGGGATAATGGATAAATGTTGGCATTTCTCGAAAAGAAAGTCATATCAGTGATTGGTGATTGGTGATTGGTGATTGGTGACTGTTCTCACACTCTCCTCCCCTTGTGCAACCATCGATCTGCTATTGAGGCAGCTATTGTGTTGATGAGCAGTAATAAGACAACCAGCACTAATGCTGAGGCGTAAGCATTGTCATCACCCCCAGAAATATTCATCGATAGCTCGAAAATATGAAGGGAGAGCGTGCGTCCAGAATCGAATAGAGACTCCGGCATCCGATCGACATAGCCACTGGTAAAAATTAGGGCAGCCGTTTCTGCGATCGCCCGTCCGATTCCCAAGACTAACCCGACGATTAATCCTGGCATGGCTGATGGCAGCAGCAGGTGCCACAAAGTTGCGCTGCGAGAGAGTCCCAAGGAAGCAGCCCCCAAGCGATAATTATCGGGAACAGCACGCAATCCTTCTTCCATCGACCGGATCAAAATCGGGAGTACCATACAAGCGAGGGTCAACCCGCCCGACAAAATGGAAAACCCTAATCCCAGAGTGCGAGCAAAGAAAGCATTGCCAAACAGCCCAAACGCGATCGAGGGTACGCCTGCCAAGACATCCAGACTGCGCCGCACCAACCGCCCGAACCAGCTTTCGGCTGAGGAAAACTCTGAGAGGAGGATTGCCGTTCCTACGCCTATGGGTACGGAGACTGCCAGACACACCCCTAAAATAAGTCCGGTAGAGACCAAAATGGGAGCGATTCCGCCTTCTCGCCCAGAATTCTTGGGTGCGGTGGTCAGGAATTCCCAGGAAATGCGATCGCTGCCGTGCCAGATAATATCGCCGACAATCCAGAAAAAAACAGAGGCAATCAGTAAGGCAACTGACCAAACAAGCAGGGTTGGCAACACATCTCTAGTCATAAACTTCTCCCTGAGCGATCGCTTCGGCAACGGCGACTAAAACAAGAATCGTTACCATCAGAAGCAAACCGCTCACAAATAAAGCAGAACGGTGATTTCCCAAAGCATAAGCCATTTCCAGGGCAATATTGGCAGTGAGAGTGCGAATCGGAGCGAACAGACTGTGGGGGGTTTGGACGACATTGCCGCACACCATCAGCACCGCCATCGTTTCTCCTATCGCCCGCCCCGTCTCCAGAATGACTCCAGTAAATAGCCCCGATTTGGAAGCTGGCAAAACTACACCGCAGATCGTTCCCCATCGGGATAATCCTAAAGATGCTGCCCCTAACCAATATTCCTGCGGAACTTTAGAAAAACTCACATCGGCAATCAGCGCGATCGTAGGCAGAATCATAATGGTCAAAATTGCAATTCCTGCTAACAGACTCGTTCCTGGCGGATGTAGGCGATTAATGAGAGGCACTAGCACGATCAATCCCCAGAATCCATAAACTACTGAGGGAATTCCTGCCAGTAACTCAATCAGTCGCCGATAGAGAGGCGCTAGCCAACTAGGAGCATAGTATTGGCAGAAAATAGCAGAAATAATCCCTAGAGGCGTTGCGACTAATACGGAACCGCAAGTGACCGATAGAGTCCCCCAGAGCATGGGAGTGAGATTGTACAGCCCCTCGGCTGGATTCCAGGAAGAATCGGCGATAAAGTGTCCAATTCCCACCTGTTGCAAGACTGGCAGTGCCTCTAGGAACAAGAAGACGACAATTAACAAGACAATTGCCCCTGCGATCGCGGCTAAACCCCTGAGAGTCCAGATCAGTAGGAGATCAACGGGAAGTTTGCGCGAGGTTCTTCGCTTCGATCGCAACAAAGTTCTGCTCTTTAACAAGGTCATAGACTTTTTCAGACTGAGCAAACTGAATAAATTCTTGCGTCAATCCCGATGGCGATGTCTTGGTGACGAGGTTGAGAGGACGAGATAGGGGAAAGCTTTCATCTCGAACCGTTTGCGTAGTCGCCTCTACTCCTCCTATCGGCAGCAACTTAAGCGGTACGCCGTGCTGGATGTCATATTCAGCCGCACCAATAGAGACGTAACCGATCGCGTTGGGGTTGCCAGCGACCGTTTTAATCCCCTGTTGGTTATCGCCAATCACGACATCCGCTTTAATCTCAGAATTCTCAAGCTGGAAGTAACTCAAGAATAGTTCTAGGGTAGAGCGTCCTTCTGCCTTATTGACAACAGTAATGGGCGCATCCTTCCCGCCAACCTCTTTCCAGTTTTCGATTTTGCCTTCGTAGATCTCAACCACTTTCTTGTCATCGATCGCTTTTACCGGGTTGTCAGCATTGACAATAATACTAATTCCGTCGCGGGCGATCGCAAAGCTATGCAATTCCTTCGCCTCATCGGGTTTGAGGGTGCGGGAAACCATGCCAATATCCGCTAATCTAGAGCGAGCATCAGCAATTCCACGCGAAGATCCCCCAGTCTGAACATCGATCCGAACACCAGGATGTTGTGCTTCATAACGTTTAGCAATTTCGCTGACGAGAGGAGCAACCGTACTCGATCCCGTAATGGTTAATTTCTCTTGCACTGCATCCGGCGATCGCGTTTCTGTTTGGGAAGTCTGGGTACAAGATTGCAACCAGAAACAAGTCGCTAGACTAACAGCTAATAGAGTAAATTTTTGTCGGTTTTGCATAGAAAATCAATCCATTCCCCATTATTAAATAGACCACTGAGATCAAATCCGTTTAATTAGCCATAATATGTAGTGCGACCATCTTGGTCGCTTTTCGGGACGCTCACACTATCGGTTATTGTGGTTGTTCAACCGGATTTGATATAACTCAACTTGAATCGTAAAGATAACTTTCTTCGCGGTATCTGTTCCCTGTTCCCTGTTCCCTGTTGCCTTGAATTACGAACAACAGTTCTCCTGCGAACCACAACAAGAACCATTAGAAGAAGGAGTCATATAGTAGTGTACGCCCTTGGTTTCTTGAGGATGGCGAACCCTAGAACCCTGACAAGGAAAAGGTCGAGCGACTTCTAGAGGAATATCTTCATAGGGAGGAACCGCAATGAAATCCTGATGATAAGGCCCGTTAGGATTAGTTAAAATCCGATAGGTCTTGTCGCAAACAGCTACGCGCTGACCTCGCTCAAAGAGATGGTTATCGTCGTCGCGCACTTCCTTCCAAGGGCCTTTGTAAATGACTGCCTGGTTGCATTCCCAGCACTCGCCTTCTTTTCCTTTGAACGCGCGGATAGTAACAGAACGAAATTCAATCCCGTCAATGACTCGCGATGGTTCTGTTGAGCGATGGAGAATTTCCAATCCATAGAAACCCGCTTGCTCGAACATTTCTAAGAATTTATCTTCTCGAAAAGCGCCAGCAAAGCAACTACTCCAGAGTTGAGGGTCATTGAGAATCGCTGGGGTCTGATCTTCATCACAAACGGTGTCGGAGATAACTACCCTACCGCCTGGTTTGAGGATTCGATAGATTTCTTGAAATAACTGTTGTTTATCCTGGGGTCGAACTAAGTTGAGGACGCAATTGGAGACAACGACATCAACGCTGTTTTCGGGGATCAGAGGTTGTTGTTGCCGCAGGCGATCGCATTTCACTTCAAAAGCGGTTGCCTCTTCGAGGGAAGTAATGGGATGTTCCTTTAACCAAGCTTGAGCTAATTCTAAATCCAGCTTCAAATCTTGAATTTTTCCCTTGACAAAACGCACATTTTGGTATCCAAGTTTGTTGCTCATCTCCTCTAAATACTTGCGGGCGACTTTGAGCATTTCGTCATTGAAATCAACGCCGATAACTTGGCCATTGGCTCCAACTTTTTGAGCTAGGATATAGCAAGCTTTTCCGACTCCTGACCCCAAGTCTACTACCGTTTCTCCTGGGGAGACATAGCGAGTAGGATCGCCGCAACCAAAGTCTTTTTCAACGATCTCTTGCGGTAAGCGTTCTAGGTAATGGGAGTCATACTGAATGTTTCGACAACAACCAGCACTCTCGCCACGGGCCGCTGTTTCATAACACTGTAGAATAGCGTTTTCCATGTTGGGGACAACTGTTTGAGAATGCTCTAAATTTTGATTGATCGTGAGTTCGTTCATGATTGGTTTTCCTAGATTTGTGAATTAATTAACAGCAATTCTCTAAATGTTGACTACAGAGCTTTGATCTCCCTAAATCCCTCTTAAAAAGAGAGACTTAAATTTGATATGTAACCAATATTTTGGGATTTGGGATAATGTGAATTAATTAACAGCAACTGCCAGAGGTTTGACTATCTGCCGAACCGCAGCAAGAGCCATTGGAAGAGGGAGTTAGGTAATAATGTGCGCCCTTAGTTTCTTGAGGCTGCCGAACGCTAGAACCCTTATCAGTAAAGGGTCTGGCGACTTCTAGCGTCATGTCTTCATAGGGAGGAACGGCAATAAAATC
>CAYTUO010000266.1:0-6655 GCA_964441015.1 uncultured Pleurocapsa sp. | reverse complement strand
ATGTGGGATAGAGGTTTACATTCTTACAAAATGGTACAAGCGACCCTAGAACAAAAGAGAGTACTATTTAAGATGTGTCAGGCAGTCAGGTTAACTTCTTTAAAGAAGGATAATTGACAATGAGTTAAGTTTTTACCTCTGGCTCATTGGCGATCGCGAATTGGGAGATTGGTAGTTAATGACTGAAAGTACTGCCAAATATCGATTATATTAATAAAGTTTATAACCCTCAAAAATAGGGTTGATCGAGAAATATTTCTTTCATAGATTCTCAAGCATTTAATTTTATTAATATTGCGATCGCTTAAATATAACTAATTATTCTATTCTTTAACTCAAAAGCGCCACTTTGTCTCTAGTTTGTCACTTTTGTATTTTACACTGTTTGAAAAGTTCAAGATTAATAGTAATTCGTCCTTTAATCTTTTAGGGAGATATTATTATGCCACCTATGCGCCATAAACTCGAATTATCACTCTTTTTACAATTCACTCTTGCTGCTTTTAGTTTCCTGTTGTTTATCTCCTTACTTGAAACTGGTTTGGCATCAAAAACTCACTACAAAATTTCGTCTGGTGTTCAAAATCAAGTCACCTTGCCAATCTCCAAGTAAGCTTCCGCATAGCTTAAGTTCAGTGTGATTTTATAAGCTGCTTGAGAGGCGCGATCGAAGTAAGCTCAGTTAAATTAGTTCTTGATTTTCTTGTTAAATCTGTCCGTCTAACTTATCATTATTAGGAGGCGATCGCGGGAATGGCTTGGACTATTAGCAGGCTTATTATCACTCTTAAAAAGTAGCAATAATAAGAATTTTGGAGTTATTGGGAGTAAAATTCTCGAAACCCCTCGCGGGTTCGCTGCGCCAACAGCCGAAAGCCCCAGGGGTAGTACGTTACCTTACAAGACTAACGCACACGAACATCATCCCTCTTTTCAAGCTCAGAACGTGAAGGTAGTTCGCAACACAAAGACTCCAGTCGTATCGTTGTCTTCATCACCTTCTGGGTTAAAGATGACAAAAGCGCCAGGAGTAATGCTGATATTGTCATTCACTTTCAAATTATAGTAAGCTTCCAAGTGCCAGGGAAGACCGCGATCGCCAATATTTGGGGGGTTGAGTTGTGCCCCATCCCCTGCATCAGTTCGATAAAGCGGTTGTCCGAAAAGAAGTCCGGCTGAATTGCCCTCAGCAATAGCATCGGGGAAATAAAACCCTGCCATCCAACTCAGTAATTGAGTCGAAGCATTTCCTTCTCCCGCCTCGTTGACAAAGAAATAGGAGCCGTAACTGGTAAAGTGCGCGATCTCGCTAAAACGCCAAGTGAGGCTAGCTCCTACAGAGTCAATTGTGACTGCCGTATTGAGAGGTAAACCCCCTAAAACCCCCGTAGAAGAACCAGAGGTTCCCGTTGCCAAAATATTGATCTGGTGATAGCTGTGGGCGTAGTTTAGACCAAGATCTAGACTATCCATCGGCTTAAGGGTCAACTGAGTTGCTGCCACATAACTACCATTAAATAGCCCCGCACCCAGAGGAGTAGTTAAGCCCCCTTCATTTTTGGGAATGGCTGCGTTAACGCTCCCGTACAAGGCTCGAATATCGATTTCAGGAATGGGAGTAAAAATCACGCCGCCAGCACTAGCTAATCCCGTTCCCGAAGTGCCCCCAGAAATACGTAGCACTGGGTTAATCGCTCCAAATCGAGAAATCGCTCCCTTTCCTTCACTAGCAAAAGGAATAATCGTCGGGAAAGCATCAGTGACTTCTGCCATCGGTGCGACAAATAAGCTGATGTTATCGTTAACTGGAAAGAGATAGAGGAGTTTGTAAAGACAAACATCGTTGTTGCCACAATTCTGACTTAAATTCTGTGGGTTGTAGCCAGCAAATTGCGGTTCGTAACTCAACTCCGTCATGCTGTCGCCTAGAATCGAGCCATCGTTAGGAAAAAGTACTTCGCCAAAGCTAGAGCCGCCACCTAAGTTACTGCCAAAGTTGTAAGATTGTAAGCCTGTGATTAACAAATCTTTGCCAGAAAAGCTGGTAGTCAAGTTTAAACGCACTCGATTATTAAAAGTAATCTGAGGATCTTCTGAATCCGGTTCTCCGCCTGTTGCTCCCGCAATAGAAAAAATAACTTCTCCACTCAGTTTGGTGGTGGTTGAAAACTGATGGTCTTCGAGGAAAGCCACGCGACCTTCTAAATTATCGACTCGTCCGCCAAGGGCTGCGAGTTCGGCTTCAAATTCTTGCGCTAGCCGTTTGAGAGTGTCTACGTCTTCTTTAAGAACTGCTACGTTTTCTTGTATTAAACGCTCTATCGTATTCATACAAGCATTCAAACCTGCGGCAAATTCCCAACGGGTTAAAGTAAAGCTAATCTACTGACAGAAGCCAATCGATATTTATTCACTACAATTCCTCACACAAAAATTAATGAGTGGCAAAATTTTGAACGGAAATGTTGAGCGCAGTTCCTACCTAAAAATACTATAAAAATATTTACATTTAAAGTTATATAGTCTTGAGGCTATAGGGCGCAAGACTCCCGATCTATAAGCTGGCTTTAGATAGGTGCGTTCAAGGCGGGCACGTTAACTAGGGATTGCCGTGAATACAAAGATATCGTGGCTTCCCCCTCGCAGAACTGACTCCGTATGTTTTCCTTGCAGGTGTTTGCCCAAAATTTGTTCGAGCGCTCCCCAAACGGCTCCTAAAGTATAAGTACATTTGCGATTAGAGCCTTCAGGTTCGCCTGCCGAACACACGGTTTCCAAAGTGTAGACTTTGATGACATTGCCCGCTCGCTCAATTTTGTCGATGATGCACAAGCGAGTTCCGTCGCGCCCTAAAGCGTGATCGAGTTGACTGGCTAGGTCATCTAAAGACAAATCCGTTTCTGAAATCCCCAGTTCGGCGATCAAAGCTTTGCCTCTAACGCGACCTGCGGCAGTTAAAGTGATCGCCGTTGCCCGTTCGCCTAGCGTTTCTTCTATTCCTGTAATAATCGCTTTCATGCAAACAACGCTGCAAAAATCTCCGAGTCTTTGACGCAACATTGACCATTCTCCTAAAGTCGATTTGCCAATCATCCAGCCAACAGAGGCGTAATTTCAGCAACCAAACGCTTGATTTCTAGAAACAGTAGTCCTTGTTTAGCCGCTTTGCTTGCCAAAATCAACAAGACGGCATCATTGCCACAGCCAACCAGAATACTATAGCCTTTTTCCCCCTCAACATAGATCCGCTCGATGATTCCCCTAGTCAGTTCCTGACCGATCCGCTCGCCCAAAGAAATCATGGCTGCTGACATAGCGGCTGTTCGTTCTTCATCGAGATCGCCCGGCAGAACCGAGGCAAGCGGTAGACCATCTGGACTCACTAGAACGGCTCCTTGGACATCAGAAGTTCTAGTCACGAAACTTTGTAGTAATTCTTTGAGACGTGAAACTTGAATCATAGCAGGTTCGTCAATCAGTTGGTAGGTAAGCAGGGTTAACTCTTCAAAAGAAGCTTGATGGAGATTGACAGGTTTGTCAAGAGGAATGTCAGAAGAGATAAATGTCCGACAAATTAGCCATTTTAGGCGAGTCAGCCATCTTCTCCTTTCCTGTTCGCTAGCCAAGGAATCGGGATCGGGTGGGGGAATTTTGGCATTCATAGAGTAGTAGGGATCGCATCATTAAGATGGCTCGTCAAATTAATTCAAAATTCAAAATTATCAATTCAAAATTGCAATCAGTAGAGATGTTGCAGTGCAACGTCTCTACTTGAACTGGTCAAAGGGAGCTAGTGCGGTATAGCGGTTGACATTAACTGCTCGATCAAAACGAGCAGACATTGAGCGACCGATTTAGATTCGTTGGCATTAACGATCGCCAGTTGAGGACGACTCGTCTCATCGAGCAACCCGATCGCTAAAGCGATATCCTCTGGTTCCCAAGCCCCTTCGCAGTCGGTATGCGTCAGACCAATCATCATGGGAATTTCTGTCCTTTGCTGCATGAAGGTGAGGATGCGCCGACTCTGACGAAAGTCTTGGGGGCGATGAGCGCTAATTAAGAGAATGTAGGCGTGAACCTTGCGAATGATTATATCCCACATGAAATCAAAGCGGGATTGACCGGGAGTTCCGTAGAGGTATACGACTTGTTGGCTATTGAGGGTGATGCGACCAAAATCAAAGGCTACCGTAGTAGTAGACTTGAGGCAAGCCGTCTCGTCGGTCGCTCGGCGTTCCGTGTCAACCACCTCAATCTCGCTAATAGCCCGAACGAAGCTAGTCTTTCCGGCTCCCACCGATCCAGCGATCGCGATTTGTAAGATTTCCATTAAAATCTACTCCGCAGAAAACTCACTAAGTTTCTGAGCAATGAGGCACCGATCTCGGGCTTTTCAGACACCGGTTTTGGGCTGACAGTTACTGTAGCTGTTTTCCTTTCAGCAGTTATTGAATCTACTGAAGTGACCCTCGATCTCAGTGGGGGTTGAACGGAAATACTCTCGTTCTTTCTTGCAGGGGGAACCTCTTCTACCAGTCCAGCCATCATGAGGCGAAAAGCCACTCTTTGTAAGTTGACTGACGACTGGTTCGTTTGAGACGCGATCTCCTCCAAAGAAGTTAATCCGTTAGCCAGTTCCCAGATCTCCTTCTCTTGAGCAATAAGATGAAATGGAGGCTGACGGACTAGCGGCAGTAGAGCAGAACTAGATTCTGGAAGTTTATCGGCAAAACTATCCCAGTTTTTGATTAATCGCAGAACTAACAGGGTTGCTTCCATCGCTCTCATCTTGATTCCTGTCATCTCAAGCCACGGTAGGGTTAGATTGCTCGCTTGTGGCTTTTGAGTTGAGGGCGCTTCAAAGACAAACCAAGCAGAGGGAACTTCAAATAATTGATAAACTTGATGCAGGTGAATTTGAAAGAGTAACTGAAGTTGTTCTGGTTTCAAAACTCCCGTAGTCTTCAAAAATACGCCGAAAGGAACCTCAGTTGGGCACAGTTCTCCTAATTTCTCAATTACGCGCCTACTGAGCCAACCGCGATTTTCGATTAGGTTGATTAAACCCTGGTCGTCTAAGCGATTGGTAATCGTAACCAGCCTCCCCTTGTCAAACCAAATATAGTAAGTGCCGATGACTCTAGAATCGCTTAAACTTGGCAGGGATTGTATCGTTAGCCGACCTGTCTTAGTCCCTAAGTCAATCAGCCGAAACAATTCAGGGAGGGAGAAAGTCTCTAAAGAGCCGCTCATGCCCATTTATTCCGCTCTCCAAAAACTAGTACGGTACGGTGAAAATCCAGACCGATTCCCAACAAATTGGAAACTAATGTGGAAGCTAGCACCATAGGGCTTTGAGACATCTTGTCAGCCAATCAATCCGATCTTTAAGAATATGTATTCTTCAGTGTACGATTTCCCTAACGAATTGTTATACAAATTTCCAATTTTATTTATGAAAATCAATAAATCTGCCTCCGAATCTACGGACAGGAATTCTTCATCGAGTTAGAGAATAGATCGCGTAGGAGCAACGTTATTTCCAGAGCAGAAATTATCAGTAATTTAAACTGCAAAATCAAAAACACAAAATCTATATGTAATAAATCATTGAGCAATTATCTTTGTGCAAATTAAACTTTCAGTGCAAAATTCTTGATGGATTCTAGGCATCTATTAATTTTTAGAAAATTATTTTGAGAAATAGGTTAACTGTCTCTATTGTAAGACTTGGGTAGAAAAATAATAAAGTTGGTATAACTGCCTACTTCTGTCTCTAGTGAGATCGCGCCGCGATTTTTATTGACAATTAGATCGTGGGCGATGGATAAACCCAATCCCGTTCCTTCTTTGGGAGACTTAGTTGTAAAAAACAGATCGAAAACTTGATCGATTATCTCTTCTGGTATTCCCTGTCCGTTATCGCGAATATCGATCTTAACCGAGTTTCCTAAATTTTGAGTCTGACATGAAATAGTAGGAATAAAATCTCCTTCAGCCATTTGGGCTTTTTGATATACTGCATAGCAGGCATTATCAAGAATATTAATTAAAGCTCTGCTGAATTCCTGGTCGAATATTTCTACTTGACCGATAGAGCGATCGTAATCTGTTTCAAAATTAATCTGAAAGTCTTCGTACTTGTTCGATTGACTGTAGAGTACGAGTTTAATAGCCGAATCAATCAATTCATTGAGATCGGTTAAAGTTGGTTCTAAAGTCACTCGATTGGGATGAGGTAGCATGGTTTGAATGATGGTATTCGCTCTTTCGCTATACTGTTTGATTTCAATTAAATTTTCCCCAATGGTTGAGCAAATTTCCTCGATCTCTTCAAGATATTCTGGGTCAGGATTTTGAGGGCGATCGCGAATAATTTCTTGTAACTCGTCAACTAAACTCGTAGATAAACTGGCAAAGTTTTTAATAAAATGCAAAGGGTTTTTGAGTTCGTGAGAAACTCCAGCAACAAGCGTTCCCATCGCGGCTAACTTTTCTTGAACGAGCATTTTGCTTTGAGCATCTTTTAGTTCTCTGAGAGCTTCTTGCAACTCTTGAGTCCGCAAATCTACTTCCTTCTCCAAGAAAACATTCCATTCTTGCAGCTTGCTTATATCAATATAATTTGTAATGATAATCGCCGAACCGAAAA
>CAYTUO010000265.1:1310-6661 GCA_964441015.1 uncultured Pleurocapsa sp. | reverse complement strand
TAATTGCTCTAGTCCGAATCGATCGCGCCAAATTTTGTACTTCTTCTAGAACTAGAGGAATAAATCGCAACGATAGCGTCAAAGTGAGCATGATTTCTGTAATCGGTAATTTAGAACGGCGCAAAGGTTCTAGCACCTCTTCCAATCCGGCTGTAATTTCTTCTGGTGCAGTTGTTAATAAATAAAGATTAGTGCTGTAAATCAGGGTAAAAATTAGGCTACTCGTCCGAACAGCTAATTCTAGAGAACGGCGAGTAATAATAAATCGTCCGCTCTCAAACAAAACATAATGATAATCAGTAGGCTGAGGGATTTGAAGATTGCTTGCAGGAAGTCGCGGTTGCGAGTCTACCCCCAGCCCATCAGGAGCAAAACAAGTAATCACAAACACCAAAATACACAACGTCAGCAACCACCCCATCTGTTGTCGCCACACCCGCAAGGGAATTGCCGCAAAAAGCGTTAAGAGAATTAATACCCCCGCTATTCCCAACCGCCACCAAGGACTAGCTAGTAAAGGCGCAGCCAAAAAAGTCATCAACCAAGCAAGTTTCACCCTTGGATCGAGTTGATGCAGCCAAGTGAGCGGTTTTTCTAAATAAAGTCCTATGGGGAGCGATCGCAGTAAGTCCATTTGAATTGATACTTAGCCTCCTCGTCTTTCTTATTCTAGAATCTTTAACTGACACCCAATACACTACCGATCGCCCGTCCCATATTTTCTGGTTTCATCGCATCCATCGCGGCGGTGGGTTCGTAACCGCAATGCACCATACAATCAGCACATTGGGGATTGCCGCTAGCGCGACCGTAGTTTTCCCAGTGAGTTTCTTCTAATAATTCCTTAAACGTCTTATAATGCCCTTCATTAAGGAGATAGCAGGGTTTTTGCCACCCTAACACGCTATAGCTAGGACTTCCCCAAGGCGTACATTCGTAGTCCTTCTCGCCCATGAGAAAATCTAAAAACAGGGGATTGTGATTAAAATTCCAGCGCTTTTTCCCTGCCTTCCAAGAAGTAAGAATGTCTCTAAATAGCGCTTTTGTTTGTTCGCGCACCAGAAAATGGTCTTGGTCGGGTGCCCATTCATAACTATAACCTGGAGAAATCATCATTCCGTCAGTCCCCAGGGTTTCGAGAAAATCAAAGAATTCTTGCATTTCCTTGGGATCTGACCCTTCAAACACCGTTGTATTAGTCGTCACGCGAAATCCTCTTGCTTTAGCGGCACGAATGGCACGAACGGCTGTATCGAAAACTCCCTTGCGATCGACGCATTTATCATGCTGTTCCCGCAAACCGTCCAGGTGAACGCTAAAAGTTAGGTATGGTGACGGTTGAAACTTATCGAGACTTTTTTCTAAGAGTAAGGCATTGGTACAGAGATAGACAAACTTTTTGCGATCGCACAATCCCTTGACAATTTCGTCAATCTGTGGATGCAATAGCGGTTCTCCCCCAGGAATGGAAACCACAGGCGCACCGCACTCTTCTACCGCCGCGAAACACTCTTGGGGAGTTAAATTGCGTTTTAAAATTTCTGGTGGATGTTGAATCTTGCCGCAACCCGAACAAGCGAGATTGCATCTGAACAAGGGTTCCAACATCAAAACCAAAGGAAAGTGTTTGCGACCTTTCAAACGCTGAGTGACGATATATTGCCCTACTGCTAGCGCTTGTTGCCATTGAACAGCCATAAATCTCCTCGCACCTCTATATGTCGAGTCATTATAAATCTTGGAATTGGTTTGGGAATAGTCATTGTTCACTTGGTGTTTTGGTTCGATTGGTTCTTCGGAGGTGAAAAGTTGATAAGTCTGTTGTTCAGTAGTGTTTCTAACAGGTAACTCAATTAAGACGCGATCGCACCCTCAAAACGACAGCCCCAAAATTTCCCCAGTTCCCTCAACCACCTCGCCTATTTTATAAGCAGCAATATCCTTCGACTGAAACCAGCTTAAAGTCGCTTCAGCTTGATGAGGCGGCACAATAACGACAAAACCAATCCCCATATTAAACGTCTCAAACATCACCTGGGAATTGACTTCGCCTGCTTGGGCCAACCAAGGGAAGATGGGCAAAATCCGCCAACTGTTAAGATAAACCCGTACGGATTGACCCTTATTCAGACAGCGAGGTAAATTTTCTGGCAATCCTCCTCCCGTGATATGTGCCATCCCATGAATCTCAATTCCCGTGCGAATAGCTTCTAGAACGGGTTTTACGTAAATCTGCGTCGGAGCTAACAAGACTTCGCCCAAACTTTTACCCTCAAGTAAGTCTGGACAAAAATCCCAATCTAACCCCTTTGCTTCGATAATTTTTCGGACTAAACTGAAACCATTACTATGCACGCCTTGACTGGCCAACGCGATCGCAACATCTCCGATCTTGACTTGAGAACCATCCAGCAACTGACTCTTCTCAACGATACCTACACAAAATCCTGCGAGATCGTATTCTCCTAACTGATAAAAACCAGGCATCTCAGCCGTTTCTCCGCCAAGCAGGGCGCATCCGCTCAAACGACATCCTTCTACAATACCAGCAACGACTTGGGCAAGTTGTTGGGGATTGAGTTTGCCTGTCGCTAGATAATCGAGAAAAAATAGGGGTTCTGCGCCAGAAGTCAGAACGTCATTGACGCACATAGCAACGAGATCGATCCCAATCGTGTCATGACGATTAAGTGCTTGAGCAATTTTTAACTTGGTTCCAACGCCATCCGTTCCCGAAACCAATACGGGTTCCTTGTACCCAACAGGCAACTGAAAAAATCCGCCAAATCCGCCTAAAGCGCCTATCACTTCGGGACGATAGGTACTCTCAACGCCCCTACGAATTTTTTCTACAAAAAAGCGTCCTGCTTCTATATCTACACCAGCTTCCCGATAGTCCATAGGGACAGAGATCCTTACATATATAAATGATGTCTCAAGATCTATGTTAGAGAGTTCGCTAACATAGCACATTTTGTAACCAATAAATGCAGCTAGAGGTTAAATTATTGTAAATGTTTTAGGATGACCAAAATACAACAACCGATCAGATATACCAAACTTTTAAGATTCTGTAAAGACTAAATCGGAATTTTTGATTTAAAGGCTTAATAATGATTTAAATTTTTGTTCTTTTTGAAGGGATTTAGCTGATTTACACTCTATTCTATCTCAGTGTAAATACGGATCTATTAAGACTTTCTAAAATAGATAATAAACGACTAAAATCGTTATATCGCAACAGTTTTGAGATTTTTTTTTGCTTGTTATTTTAACTAATGTCAAAATTTGCTGACAATTAAAATTTAGCAAAATTGATCAAACTTACAACCATATCGCGTTCTATTTTTGTTTGTCAAGCTTTATTTAAAGTTTCAATTTAAAACGCCACAAATGATTTAAATCCTAGCGATCCCTGCCCAAAATTTCGTGCTACGCTAAAGCAGTTTTAAACGCACAAAGCAAGTTTGTGAGGAGTCAACGTTGGTAAGTCCACGACAATTTGCTCAATGCGATTTGCCAACTTACTGAACAAATAGAGCTTATGAATCAAAAATTTTGGAGTGGGATTACCACCACAGCAATAGTGACAGTTTTTGGAACAACCGCATTCCTGGTTAGTTCTCAAATTGACGTAGCTGCATCAGAAGCAGATTCTGCATCAAAAGAGCAGCTTGCCGAGACAGAAACAACCCAGCCTCATGCCAATGAGTTAGCTAAGTCTCTGTCTCACCTTGAGACTACAACCGAGGAAAACGCGATTGCTACAATTTTTCCCCATCAGTGGAAAGATTCTCCTGCTGTCACGCTCCGTATTCGCGATATTCCAGTACTGACCTTTCTCGGTTCTCCTGTAAAACCTGAGAATCCAACTCAGGCAACAGAAACTAGAAAAAGTGCTGAATCGCCCAACAATCTCCTGTTGCGAGCCAAAGCCGTTGCCTCGCGCTTGAATCAACTCAGTCAAAATAATCTTGATGCTCGCAAGATTACCGTTAGCTGGAAGAATGAAAGCCAATCCTACAGCATCAAAGTTCAGGATGAAGAATTGGCAACAATAGATGACAGCACTATTTTGCCGGATACAACGAATAATCCAGCCATAGATGCCTTGCAAGCAACCAATCGGTTGCGGCGTTTGATGGGGGATGCCCCACCGCTTACAGAAATCGCTGGTCAACCCAAACCTAAGCCAGGTAAGACGCTAGCCATGCAAGTAGGAGTCAAACAAATGAGAGGCATGGCATCCTGGTACGGCCCTGGTTTTCACGGACGGCAGACTGCTAATGGCGAACGCTTCAACCAGCACTCTTTAACTGCCGCCCACCGCAGTTTACCCTTTGGAACGAAGGTAAGAGTAACAAATGCGAACAACGGTCGCTCTGTTGTCGTCCGCATTAACGATCGCGGCCCGTTTGTAGGAGGACGGTCGATCGATCTGTCTGCTGCTGCTGCTAGGGCAATTGGGATGAGCGGAGTAGCACCGGTCAGAATCGAAATCCTCGGACGGTAGTAAGATAAGTTATCAGTAGAGGCAAGGCCTGCCTTGCCCGTCTCAGTTATCAGTGAGTAGTAACAACTGGTAATTGATGGCTGTCCGTTGATAACTGAAACCAAGGGGGTTGCGGTGCGTCTGTTCAAAACGGTGCCTGGATTGCGCTTTGCCCTGGCAAGCCAGCGACACCAGCAAACAATCGGTCTAGTTCCGACGATGGGAGCGTTGCACGTTGGTCATATCAGCTTGATTCAACGCGCTATTGCTGAGAATGACCTAGTAGTTGTGAGTATTTTTGTCAATCCACTGCAATTCGCTCCCTCAGAAGACCTACAGAAGTATCCCCGTCAGCTAGAAAAAGATTGTCAGATCTGCGAACAGTCAGGGGTCGATCTTGTCTTTGCTCCAACCGTTCAAGAAATGGAAATCCCGCAATTTCAGGAAGATTCCCGTTCAACGACAGTGACAGCAGTAGTGCCGCCGCCAGAAATGACATCGGTACTGTGCGGTCAGTTTAGACCAGGACATTTTCAAGGGGTAGCGACGATAGTGACGAAATTGTTGAATATTGTTGCTCCCACTCATGCCTATTTTGGGGAAAAAGATGCTCAACAGTTAGCCATTATTCGACAGTTGGTCAAGGATTTAAATATTCCTGTCGAGATCAAGGGGTGTCCGACTATCAGGGAAGATTCAGGACTGGCTTACAGTTCTCGCAATCAGTATCTGGGTGCAGCAGAACGAGAGCAAGCCTTAGCGATTTCTCGCAGCTTACAAAGAGCGACAAAAGCGTTTCGCTTGGGTGAACGAGAGGCATTCAAGCTAATCGATATCGTCAAGCAAGAATTAGCCCTGG
>CAYTUO010000265.1:0-1300 GCA_964441015.1 uncultured Pleurocapsa sp. | reverse complement strand
AGGATAGAGTATGTCGATCTAGTTCATCCGCAGACGTTAGCTCGCCTAGAGACGATAGAAGAAGCAGGATTATTAGCGATCGCGGCTTACCTGGGTTCGACGCGCTTAATCGATAATGTCATTTTGCGACACCGCCAAGCGATTATCGCCATTGATGGCCCTGCGGGGGCAGGGAAATCGACAGTGACTCGTCGCGTCGCCCAAGCGTTGAATTTACTGTATCTCGATACGGGAGCTATGTATCGGGCGATCGCCTATTTGGTCATGCGAGAGGGGGTTTCTCCAGACGATGAAGGCGCGATCGCAGAATTAGTCAACCAAGCTAACCTAGAATTAATTCCTGCTGAGCCTCCCAATCCAACCCGCGTCACGATTAACGGTGAAGACGTAACCGAAGCCATTCGGACTCCTGAAGTTACGGCGATCGTTTCCCAAATTGCTGCCAAAGCCCCAGTCCGTCAGGCATTAGTCAAGCAACAGCAACGCTATGGCAAGACAGGAGGGATTGTCGCAGAAGGAAGAGACATCGGGACTGCCGTTTTTCCAGACGCTGAACTGAAAATCTTTCTCACGGCTTCGGTAGAAGAGAGAGCCAAACGACGCTGGCTAGATTTCCAAGAGCAAGGACGGGAAGAGATTGGTTTAGAACAATTAGAGCAAGATATTCAAGAGCGAGATTATCTCGACAGCAGTCGCAAAATTGCTCCCTTGCAACAGGCAGTCGATGCTATTAAGATTGACACCGATGGGTTGAGTATCGAAGAAGTGGTGGAGAAGATTATCAATCTTTACCAACAAGTGAATTCTAATCCTTGAATTCTTTAGTTTTGTTGATCAAAATATCCAAGGTCATGATGCTAAGAGCGCCTGACACGCAAACGCCATATATGGGGATCAGAACAATTGGGAAGGAGGCAAGGTTCTCGATGAGAGGTACTTGTAATAGGGTAAAGGTCAGTCCCGTCCCCACCGCGACTGTAAAGTCTAACAGTCCAAAAATATGAAACGCTAAGTACTTACTGGTACTTTCTCTGAGCATCAAAACTATTGGCACCAGTAGTCCCACGGCTAAATCTCCATAGCCAGCGTTGCTCGCAAATCTTTCGGGCAGTAAGTTCTGACTGCCATAGTGCAAAAACACTAATCCTGCTGGAATCCGCCATAAATGAAAGATAGTAAGGTATTTGAGGCGAATCGAGGATACATACGACTTAAAGTTTTTGTTCACGTAATACACCAAGACTGGTATTGTAAAGTTTTAATACAAACATAGTCAAACATAGTCGTTTATCTCAAAATA
>CAYTUO010000264.1:0-6672 GCA_964441015.1 uncultured Pleurocapsa sp. | reverse complement strand
TCCAAGTCGCTTGACTTTTTCTGCTGTTTCTGATACAGTTTCGCGAATTGCCAGAATTCCGTCTACAGTTCGGTTCATGGCAGTGTCGCCAGCTTTTACGGTCTGAGCCGCTTGTTGAACTGCCATTTCTGCTTGTTTGGCGTTGGCAGTTACCTCGCGAATCGAGGTGGTCATGAGTTGAACTCGCTTGAGTGCATCTGCGATCTCCTCTGCCTGCCGTACTGCCTCTACACTCAGGGATTGAACAAAATCTTGGTTTTGGCTGGTAGTAACCGTCATTTGTGTGGCAGCCGTTTTGACTTGCGCGACAATTTTCCGCAAGCTCTCGATGGTAGAGTTGTAGGAGTCTGCCACCGTCCCGATTTCGTCGTCTGTCACCCTAGCACGGATCGTCAGATCTCCTTGACTGATGGGATCTACCTGTTGTAGCAGTTCTAGCGCTCGTTTCTGTAACTTTTCTTTTTCGCTGCGCTGAGTTTCGAGCAAATTAGCTCTCTCTAGGGCAAGTCCTACTTGGGTAGCGATCTGGGCAAAGAAGTCAACCTCTCCTGACTCCCAGTTGCGTGGTTCGGAACACTGGTGAGCAATTAATAAACCCAGCAGTTCGCCACCGACGAGAATGGGGGCAACCAAGTTGGCTTTTATGCCAAAAGGTTCGAGTTGTTTGAGGTGGCATTCTGTTAAACCGGCCTTGTAGATGTCGGAAGTCGGCTGAACTCGACCTTGCTTGTATTTCCCGACGTATTTGTCAGCAAAGCAGGGATCGGCGATTTCTGCGCCCAATGCTTTGGGGAACCCATCGGCAACGGATTCTGCTATTACAGTACCCTTCCAGTTTTTATCGAACTGATAGACGATGACGCGATCTGAGCGAATGGCTTGACGAATTTCTGCTACAGCCGTATTAAAGATAGCTTCGGGATTGATCGCTTGAGCCATCTTGAGGGTGATGTCTTTGAGGGCTTGCGCCCGCTCAGCCGTAGTTCTGGTCTTCTCGATCAAGTTAGCGCGATCGAGTGCCAAACCGAACTGAGTAGCAACCTGCGTTAATAGGGCGATTTCCGCTTCTTCCCAAACTCTGGCAGTTGAGCATTGATTGACACATAATAAACCCGTCAAGATGCCACGGCTACCCCGCAAAATCGGCAAGACCAAATTGGCTTTGATGGCAAAAGGCTCTAGGATTTTGATGTGACAGTCGGTAAATCCAGCTTCATAGATATTGGCTGTAGCTTGGAAGCGACCTTGGCGATAGGGTTCTACAAATTGGTCTTTAAAACAGTGGTCGGTAATCAAAGCGCCTAAAGCGCGGGGCCACCCGTCAGCGACCGATTCAGCTACAACAGAGCCTTCCCAGGTTTCCTCGTTAAAGCGATAGAAAAAGGCGCGATCAGCTCTCAGGGAAAGACGGAGAATTTCTAAGGCTGAATCGAAGGCGGTTTTGACTTGAGGATATTGGCTCAGATCGAGGGTCACTTCTTTGAGGACTTGTTCGCGATCGGCTTTTTGGCGAATGGCTTCCAAGTTTGTCTCGATCTGGACGGCCATTTGATTGAGTTCTTGAGAGAGGATGCCGATTTCATCTTGGCGATCGCTTTCCTCGAAACGGACTCCCCTTTCCCCCGTTCCCACTTTTTGAGCAAAACCGGCTAATCGCTGCAACGGACGGGAGAAGGTACCAGCCAATGGCACCGCAATCAGTCCCACCACGACCAAACTGCCTAGCCCAATGCCATAGCCCAGTAGTTGCTGCTGTCGCAGTACCTTATTGACTTCTGTCAGTGGCTTAGCGGCGAAAACAAAACCGATGGGTTTGGTCTGGGGGTCTAGTGTTTTTCGATAGTCATACACAGGCGTGTAGGCGGTGAGATAGTCTAGCCCGGCAACATTAGTCTTACCGAGAAATCTTTCCCCCCGATTGAGAACTGTCTCTGCTACCTCGCGGGCAACTAGCGTCCCGATCGACCGGGTACCATCCTTAGCCTTGGTTTGCGGATCGACATGGGGCACCGTCGTTGCCACCCGCCAGTCTTGAGCAAATATCGTGGCAACCGGAATATCTGGATACTTGTGCGTAAACTTATCGGTCAGCCCACTGTTGCGGTTGAGCAGGCTTCCGACAATCGCAGTGCCAACTAACTGACCGTTAACGCGAATGGGATAAACCGCCATGCTCACAAAGCCCGCTTTGCCCCCGTCGATATCATAGGTGCCTGCGGGAAAAGGTTGCTTGTTCTCCGGTAAGCCCTTAATCACTTGAGGTCGCAGCCCAATATTTGCCTGCTTGTCTAGCCCCAGGCGCTTGAGGTAGTCTCCCTTGAGCAATTCCATCCCCGCTAACGGTCGTCCAGTGCTGAGGGCAGCCTTGACGATCGGCACGTCTCCCAGGGCAATTCCAGAGGGCAGGGAAACAGAGCGGTATTGCTGCGGGGTGAACGTATCCTTAGCTGGCAGCAGGGGATATTTGGAAAAATCCTCCGCCAGGACTTGGATATTCTGAGCAACTGTTCTTCCCTGGGCATCTGTAAGAATCTTAAAGCTCTTAATCGACTCAGGTTCAACATCGCTTCTCAACAGGAGCAAGTTTTGCACAAAGGAACGGCGACCTTCAACCTGCTTGGGTTGGCGCAGATCGATCCTGGCTTCTTGCACCGTCTGAACTAGGCTATCGGCATCGGCTTTAGCCTCCTCATTTGTCCAGAGAACATACTCTTCGGTAAAGATTAAATTTTTGTCTGATACGGTAGCGGTTAGGTCGCGAAGAAACTGATCTCCAGCAAATTTGTTCAACAGTGCGGTCACCGCAAACACTGGAATCGCAGCAGTTGTCATCAGCAGGAGCGTGAGTTTCCACTGAAAGCTAAGGTTTTGCCAGAAATTGGCTTTGGCTTTCTTTGACTCGCTTGCTGGCTGTTCGACAGACTGGGGCGAGGAAGCGTTGGGAGAGGTTCGAGTCTGAATTTGAGAAGTTTGAGAAACCGAAGTGCGACGGCTAGCGATTTTTTGAATAGTGGGCTTAGGAGGGGTCTGGGTCATGGTTGGTTAGTGGTTGATAGTTGGTGGTTAGTGGTTGCTGGGTAGGGTTGGGAAGCATCTCGAAGTTGCCACTGTAGAAACTAACCGCGAGCAGGATGCTCGCCCTACAAATGGTCAATTTACGAAAATGAGATGCTCCTAGAATGACTCACTAATTACTAACTTTGAACTTACCGACGCTTTCTTGCAAGGCTCGTGCGACTGCTAGAAGTTCTTGGAAGGAATCTGATACGTCCGTCGCGGAGGATGTAGTTTTCCCTGCGATCGCAGCCACGTCGGTCATGGTTTGGCTCACGACCTCAGAGGCTTCTGACTGTTCTTCCGTCGCCTGGGCGATGGCTTCTACCAACTGGCTAATCTGGGTACTCGCTGCCGCAATCCGGTTAAGGCTTTGGCGAGTTTCTTCTACCAATTTGGTACCCATGACGACCTGTTCTGTCCCTTCTTCCATCGCTGTAACAACTTCGTTGGTTTCTGCCTGAATCTCTGCGACGACCTTTTCGATTTCTGCGGTTGCTTCAGCAGACTGCCGCGCTAAGTTTCGGACTTCATCAGCAACCACCGCGAAGCCTCGACCTTGTTCTCCTGCGTGTGCTGCCTCGATAGATGCGTTGAGCGCTAGTAGGTTGGTTTGGTCAGCAAAGCTACTAATCAGGTTGACGACTTTAGAAATCTTTTGGGTTGATTCGCCGAGACGCTTGACTTTTTTCGCAGTTTCTGCTACCGTTTGACGGATTGCCATAATGCCTTCTACAGTCCGGTTCATGACAGCGTCTCCCTCTTCTACCGTTTGCGTGGCCTGTTCGACGGCTTCTTCTGCTTGTTCGGCACTGATAGCAACGGAGCGAATTGAGTCTGCCATCGCCTGAATCTGTTGCAGGGCTGCGGCAATTTCATCCGATTGCTGGACGGCACCTTCAGAGAGGGCTGCGACCAAAGATTCATTATTGCTAGTGGTAGCGGTTACTTTTTGGGCGGCATCCTTCACCTGAAAGACGATCTTCCGCAAGTTCTCGATGGTAGAGTTGTAGGAGTCGGCAATGGTTCCGATTTCGTCTTCCGTTACGGTGGCGCGGATGGTGAGGTCTCCTTCGGTAAGGGGATCGACCTGCATGAGCAACTCTAAGGCTCGCTGTTGCAATCTTTCTTTCTCTTTTCGTTGGGCTACCTCAGATTGACGCTGCTTGTCTAGCAAGTTGGTGCGATCGAGTGCCAAACCGATTTGCGTTGCTACCTGCGCCAAGAAGTTAATTTCGGGTTCCTCCCAGTTGCGAATGCCCGAACATTGGTGAGCGATCAAAAGCCCTAGCAATTCGCCACCCGCGACAATCGGCGTAACTAAGTTAGCTCTTACACTAAAGGGTTCAAGTTGTTTGAGGTGGCACTCAGTCAACCCAGCATTATAAATATCGGATGTTGCTTGAACGCGACCGCGCTTGTACTTCTCGACATAGTTCTCGGCAAAGCAGGGATCGGCAATTTCTGCCCCCAGCGCCACAGGAAATCCTTCTGCTACTGACTCGGCCGTGACCGTACCTTTCCAGGTTTTGTCAAATTGGTAGAGGATGACGCGATCGATCTTCAAACCATAACGAACTTTTTCCAGAGGGAGTTGAGTCAGGATCTCTTCTTTGGTTACCCCTTGCGTCAGATCTAGGGTAATATCTCTGAGGATTCCCGCGCGTTCGGCTTCTTGTTCCTGTCTCTGCAAGAGGTTGGCACGCTCGATCGCTCCCCCCATCTGAATAGCCGCTTGGGTAAAGAAGTCGATCTCGCCTGTTTCCCAGTTGCGAGTCCCCGAACACTGGTGAGCAATCAACAAACCGATCAGTTCCCCGCCAACGACGATAGGAGCAACTAGGTTAGCTCTGACGCTGAAGGGTTCGAGTTGCTTGATGTGACACTCGGTTAAGTTAGCCTCGTAAATATCGGGCGTTGCTTGGACGCGACCTTTTCTGTATCTCCCCACATACCCTTGGGCAAAACAAGGATCGGCAATTTCTGCGCCTAATGCTCTGGGGAAGCCGGATGCTACCGACTCAGCAACGACCGTTCCCTTCCAGTTTTCGTCGAATGTATAGACAATAACGCGATCCGACACCAAAGCTTTGCGGATTTCTTCTACGGTGGTGCTATAGATCGTCTCAAGGTCAAGGGATTGAGAAATTTTGACGGTAATCTCTTTGAGAAGTTGGGCCTGTTCGACGGATACGGCTTGTTCCTGTACCAGCGTTTCTAGCTGAGCCGCCATGAGGTTGATATTGGCTCCCAAAGCCGCTAATTCGTCTTCTCCTTCTACCGCCACGCGAGTATCCAATTCGCCTCGACCAATTTTTTCCACCGCCTCGGCTGCTGAGAGGATGGGACGGGTTGCTCGTTCAGCTAGCAGGACGGCAATGAGAGCGATCGCGATCGCCGTTACCCCCGTTCCTAACAACGTTGTTAACAACAACTGTCTTTTGGCAGCAAACGCCTCAAAGGTTGAGGTGTTACTGAAAACGTACCAGCCAAAATCCGGCAAGCCTTCTCGTTTTTCTAAGGCAGAGTAAGCGAGTAGACTCTCTCTGTTATCATCCAAATCTTGGACAATAGTAATACCTGGCTTCTCAGCTATTTGTTGTAAGTCTATTTTAGAAAATTGTTTCTCAAGAGGCTGAGCTAACATCTCCTGCTCATCCTCTGGAACGAGGAAAAACTTGTTAGAGCGATCAAGAAGAAAAATTTCGTTACTAGCACTAGCTTGGAAAGGCTCCACCAGTGCTTCAAGAGACTTGATAGGTAGACGGGTGCGGATAACGGCAATAGTTTTCCCAGTTACTGAGTCTTTGACAGGAGCGGCAAAGAAAACAGAGAATTTTCCGGTTGCTCCCGATTGGCGTTGCGAGAAGGCAGGGCGGCCCGTCTTGAGAACTTCTTGAAAATCATCCAAATTAGAATATTTTGAAGGAGCTTTTTCTCCAATTTCTATAAAAGCATTTCCAGCCAAATTGATAACAGTAATACTGTCATAGACCCCATAAGCCTTGAGATACTCATTCAAGACAGCTTGCTTTTCCTGTAGGGAGATTGTCTCTCTAAACTTGGAATCGGCAAGAATCGGCAACTTAGACAGGACTAGAATATCCCCGTAGCGTTCGGCTAAAAAGTTAGTCAAGGCTTGACTGAGAGCATTGACCTTGGCTTTTTCGCTAGCATAAATTTGTTGAGATTCCGATTGGGATGCCGAGTAATAGCCGATAGTTCCGATCGCCACGGCTGGAATAATCCCAAGCGCCAGTGCGATCGCTGTGGCTTTGGCTTTGAGGCTCAACTTTTGCCACCAATGGGCTGATTGGGGGGTAGCTTGAGACGTTGACCACGACGCGATCGCTCCTGATTCTAATTCAAAAAGTGGCTCCCTGTCCTGAGCGATCACTTCTGATTTTTTGTAGGATGATTGAGTGGGTAGCTCGTCGGTAAAAGCCTCTTGTTCTTCTATAAAAGTATCAATTTCTTCTGGAAGACGACCGTTAGTAAAGTTTTTGGGATCGGGTTTAGGAGAAATCTGAGTCATGAAACAAACCTCTTCAATAATTCGGCTGATAATTTCACCTTGTTTTTAGGGCTTGGGCATCGCTGCCAGAATTGCCTCCCCAT
>CAYTUO010000263.1:0-6686 GCA_964441015.1 uncultured Pleurocapsa sp. | reverse complement strand
AGCGATCGACTTCTATGTTCTGATAGACGATGCTTTCCAATTTTCCTCTACACTTAGGACAGGTTATCGTTTTCATATATGGCTCTATAAATATTACTTTTCTCTAGATTATCTAAAATAATAAAAAAAATTATAATGTCTAATAATTTCCGGCGTTTAATTGGCATAACAGGCGGTATTGCTACTGGCAAAAGTACAGTTTCTCGTTACCTTTTCGATACCTATAATCTTCCAATTTTAGATGCCGATCTTTATGCAAGAGAAGCGGTAAATTCTAATTCGCCTATTTTAGATGAGATTTTTAATCGATATGGTAGCCGCGTTAAACTTCCTGACGGAACGTTGAATCGAAAGCAGTTAGGAGAAATTATTTTTCACGATCTAGAAGAAAAGCGCTGGCTAGAATCTCAAATTCATCCCTATGTACGCAACTGTTTTCAGAGAGAATTACAACGCCTAGAAGCAAGCACGATTGTTTTAGTAATTCCCCTATTATTTGAAGCACATATGACCGATTTAGTCAGCGAAACTTGGGTAGTGTATTGCTCTGTTGACGAGCAAATGAGGCGCTTAATTGAGCGAGATAAACTAACTCAAGACCAAGCGATCGCCCGCCTTCAAAGTCAATTGCCAATTGAAAAAAAAGTCACAATGGCTGATGTCGTTTTAGATAATTCTTCTACCAGAGAAAATTTGTTTCGCCAGATCGATAAAGCTTTAAAAGATACCAGTAAAACAATTTGGCGATCGCCTGTTATTTAAGCGAAATTTTGGGGAACCCTAGAGTTAGAAAGCTAATTTCTCTCTATAGTCCCATCATTTCAGTGGAGCGACATGAAATTATCTAAGGCGATCGCGACTCCAAAAGAGCAAAATATTAATGAAGGGAAGAAAATTAAAGGATTGCCCTTACGTCTAGTCTTAGTACTGCCTTTCGTGCTGCAAGTTGTCGGTGCGGTAGGGATAGTAGGCTATCTTTCCTTCAAAAACGGACAGCAAGCGGTTAACGATCTTGCCGATCGCTTGATGGACAAAAGCAGCGATTTAGTCTCCGAACGCCTCGATAATTATCTAGAAACGCCGCAAAGAATTAATCAAATTAATCTCGACGCGCTCAAACTAGGATTATTGGACTTAAAAGACTTTAAAACAGTAGGACATTACTTTTGGAAACAACTACAAGCTTATCCAGATATCACTTACAATGGTTATGCTATAACCACAGGAGAAACTATTGGCGCAGGAAGATTTTTAGCCGGACAGGGAGTTACCATAGACGAAATTTCCCCTGCTACCAACTGGAAAACCTACACTTATGTTACAGATAGTCGGGGCAATCGCACTAAAGTAGCAGCAGTATACGATGACTACGACCCGACAACAGAAGGTTGGTATAAGGATGCAATCAAAGCGGGCAAACCAGTATGGAGTGAAGTATACAACTGGGATGGAGAAGAGTTTGCAGGATATCTCTCTATTAGCGCCACTCGTCCCATTTACGATGAAAAACCTCAACTTGTCGGTGTAATTGGAATAGATCTACTTTTAGCTAGTATTAGTGATTTCTTACAGCAATTAAAAATTAGTCCTACTGCCAAAACTTTTATCATCGAAAGAGATGGATTATTAATTGCTTCCTCCAGCAATGAAAAACTTTTTACCCTAGTCAATGGCGTAGCTAAAAGATTAAGTGCTACGAATAGTTCTGACTCTCAAATTCAAGCAACAGCTAAGTATTTACAACAAAAATTTGGTAGATTCCAAGGAATTCAAGAAGAGCAAAAACTAGAGTTTCAAATAGAAGGAAAACGCCAATTTGTTCGAGTCACTCCCTGGAAAGATAAATTTGGTTTGGATTGGTTAGTGGTAACTACCATCCCCGAATCAGACTTCATGGCACAAATAAATGCCAATACTCAAATAACCATTGCTCTTTCCTTTTTGGCATTATTAGTAGCAGTTTTGTTAGGATTAATTACCTCTCGTTGGATTAATCAACCTATTCTGCGTTTAGGTAAAGCTTCTGTTGCTATTGCCCAAGGAGATTTGAACCAGAAAGTAGAAGTCAAAGGCATCATCGAACTAGGCATTCTTTCTCACTCCTTTAATGAGATGGCGCAGCAATTACAAGCATCCTTTGCTAATTTAGCGCTTACCAATCAACAACTAGATCGGGTAAATAAAGAATTAGAAAACACAAATCAAGAGTTAGAAACCAGAGTAGAACAAAGAACCGCAGAATTAAAACAAGCTAAAGAAATAGCAGAACGAGCAAACCGTGCTAAAAGCGAATTTTTAGCTAATATGAGCCATGAATTGCGGACTCCTCTCAACGCCATTCTCGGTTTCTCCCAACTGATGAATCGTGAAACATCTTTAACTAAACAACAACAAGAGAATATTGGCATTATCAATCGCAGTGGCGAACATTTACTCTCTCTGATTAATGATGTACTAGATTTAGCGAAAATCGAGTCAGGAAAAATGACTTTTTATCCCACAGACTTCGATTTATATGCCTTGTTAAACTTAATCGAAGAAATGTTGGCACTGAGAGCAGAATCTAAAGGATTACAATTTATTATTGAACGTAGTAACGATCTGCCTCAATACATCAATACCGATGACAAAAAACTACGTCAAGTTTTAATTAACCTATTAGGCAATGCCATCAAATTTACCTCGTCTGGTAGCGTAACTCTAAGAGTGTCAACAGTCATTAGTCATTCGTCATCTGTAATTAGTCAAAACCAAGAACAAATGACAAATGACAAAAGACAAATAACAATTTACTTTGAAATCGAAGATACTGGCGCAGGTATTGCACCCGAAGAAATGGATAGTTTATTTAAAGCTTTTATCCAAACAGAAACAGGCAAACTATCTCAACAAGGAACGGGTTTAGGCTTACCGATTAGTAAAAAGTTCGTCGAACTGATGAGAGGCACAATTACTGTTAATTCTCAAGTTGGTAAGGGAAGTATTTTTAAATTTAATATCGAAGCGCAATTGAGTGAAGCGAGCAAAATTGCCGGACAAAAACCAATTCAAAGAGTCATTGGACTCGAACCAAACCAACAAGAATATCGAATTTTGGTAGTAGACGATCGCGCTGAAAATCGACAACTATTATTAAAATTATTACAACCCATTGGTTTTGTCGTCAAAGAAGCTAATAACGGACAAGAAGCCGTAGAAATTTGGCAAAGTTGGCAACCCCATCTGATATGGATGGACATGAGAATGCCGATGATGGACGGTTATGAAGCGACGCAACAGATTAAATCCCATCTTAATGGACAAGCTACCGCAATTATTGCCCTAACCGCCAGCACTCTTGAAGAAGAAAAAACAGTTGTTCTCGCGGCGGGTTGTGATGATTTTGTCCGCAAACCTTTTCAAGAACAAATAATTTTTGAAAAAATGGCTCAATATCTTGGCGTGCGTTATCTCTATGAAGAGATTAACTCTGAAGACATTTCTGAATCGACAAGTGTTAGTAAATTAACCGCCGAAGCATTAGCAATTATGCCAGATGAATGGCTAATAGAACTTGCCGAGGCTGCTACTTTGATTAATAATCAACTCATTGCTCAATTATTATCTCAAATCCCAGAAGAACATCAAGTTTTAGCTCAAGCTATTCAGAAAGAAGTTAATAATTTTGATTTTGATCGCATCATGAACCTCGCTCAAGAAGCTGTCAATTTATGAATAACACTCAGTCAAATTCTTCTTATAGAAATATTTTAGTCGTTGACGATACTCCTGATAATTTGCGGATTTTATCGGCATCTCTAACCGAGCGAGGGTATCAAGTTCGTTGCGTGAAAAATGGGGCAATGGCATTGCTCACAGCTAAGAAAGAACCACCCGATCTAATTTTACTGGATATTAAAATGCCAGAGATGGATGGCTATCAAGTCTGTGAGAAACTCAAAACTGACGAACATACGCGCGAGATTCCCGTCATTTTTTTAAGTGCGTTGGATGATGTTTTTGATAAGGTGAAAGCATTTCAAGTCGGTGGCGTAGACTATATCACTAAACCTTTTCAAATTGAAGAAATTGTCGTTCGCATCCAACATCAATTAGCATTGAGAGCAGCTAAAGCCGAAATTTGTCAGTTA
This sequence comes from uncultured Pleurocapsa sp., assembly GCA_964441015.1. Lineage (GTDB taxonomy): Bacteria > Cyanobacteriota > Cyanobacteriia > Cyanobacteriales > Microcystaceae > Hydrococcus. Next base: position 2,556 of record CAYTUO010000263.1, on the reverse strand, counting down.
AACGCAGAATTAGAGCAAAAAGTCCAACAAAGAACCGCAAAATTACAAGAGGTTATTCACAAGCTCGATCAAGAAGTTGCCCAACACAAACAAACCCAACAAAAACTCCTTCAACAGGCCTTACACGATGCGCTGACGGGTTTACCCAATCGGACTTTGTTGATGGAGCATCTGCAAAAAGCACTGCAACGCAGTCAAAGAAACAAAAATTATTTATTTTCCCTCTTGTTTATCGACCTCGATCGCTTCAAAATTATTAACGATAGTTGGGGACACGCTATCGGGGATCGACTTTTAATTGCCGTCTCCCGTATCCTCAAAGGATGTACCCGTGAAGCGGATACCGTTGCTCGTTTGAGTGGAGATGAATTTGCTATTCTCCTTGAGGATCTCAAAGATTTTCAAGATGCGATCGCGATCGCCGCGCGACTGCTCGATAAACTAACCTCTCCGATTCATTTAGAAGAGCGGAAATTGTTTGCTGGTGCTAGCATTGGCATCGTTTTCGGGATGAGCAATTATCAAAATGGTACGGAATTGCTGCGGGATGCCGATATTGCGATGTACCGCGCTAAAGCGTTAGGAAAAGGACGTTATGCCGTTTTTGATCGCGAAATGTATGCTCAGACGCTTCATCTGTCGCAACTCGAAACCGACTTGCACAATGCGATCGAACGTCAAGAATTTTTTCTAAACTATCAACCCATTGTCTCTCTTACAACTGGAAAAGTGACAGGTTTTGAGGCGTTGGTACGCTGGCAACACCCAGAAAAAGGATTAATTTATCCTGGGGATTTTATCGCGATCGCCGAAGACACTGGTTTAATTGTACCGATTGGTGAATGGGTTTTACGATTCGCTTGCCAAAAGTTACGCACTTGGCAAGAAAAATTTCCCTCGGCTTCATTTATGTATATCAGTGTCAATCTGTCAAGCAGACAAATTAAACAATTCGATTTTGTGGATAAGTTAGCCAAAATTCTGGGCGATACGGGTTTAAATGGCGAAAATCTTCGATTAGAACTGACTGAAACGATGTTGATGGATCGAGGAGAAAAGACGATTGAACTTCTCAGTGAGATTAAAGCGCAAAAAATTCAGTTGAGCATTGATGATTTTGGTACGGGTTATTCCTCTTTAAGTTATCTACACCGTTTTCCAATCGATGCGCTGAAGATCGATCACTCCTTTGTTAGTCCTATCGATGCTGAAGGCAACAATTGCGAAATCGTCAATACTATTATTACGCTAGCTCATTCGTTAGGAATTAAAGCGATCGCTGAAGGAGTAGAAACCTCTCATCAACTCACTCAATTAAGAAATTTGGGATGCGACGAAGCACAAGGATATTTCTTTTCCAAACCCGTCAACTGTCAGTTAGCAGAGGCTTTGTTGGCTAAATAGATCGCAAGCGAGATCTAATTAAGTGCCTAAACAAAATTAATTACACATCCTCCGCACTATTCCCTGTTCCCTGTTCCCTGTTAAGAAGTTCCCTCTCTCAACTAGGTAATTTATTTTGTGCAACTAATTATGAAAGACTTTCTATCGCACTGACAAAAGACTGTGAAATAAAAGGAAGAATTTCTTTGTTTTGACTATTTGCTTTGCCTTCTGTGAAAACGACGAGAATATAAGGGAGTTGGTCAGGAATTTCAATATAAGCTGCATCGTGACGAACTTGGCTCGTCCAGCCCGCTTTTGACCATAATTGGGCATCAGAAGCCAATCCTTCTCCTAAAAAGCCTTTCACTTGATTTTCTTCGTCATTGCTCGACAAAACCAAATCGGATGGGTTGAGACTGCGCTTGAGTAAAGCCATCATCTCTTGCGATCGCGCTGAGGAAACAGCTACCCCTCCCACAATTGCGTGTAATAGCCTCCCTACCGCATTTGTCGTCAGCATATTGCGATTTTCCATCAATTCGCCCAAAAACGCCCTCTCTCGACCATAAGGCCCGTCTCCCCAGGTTTTTTGATTGGCGTTAATCTTTTCTAATTCTTCCCAGCCTAGCGATTGGAAATAACGATTGACAATGTTACGCTGCTGCTTCCAAGTTTCAAATGGCCCGGTGGGTAATTCTGGCCCGCTAGTCGTTCCCGTTAAAACATCTACGATTAAACTGGTTGCATCGTTGCTAGAATTGACGATCGCATCTCGAATCGCTCGATTTAACTCTGCTGATTCGGGAATCATTCCTCCCTCTAGCCATTCCTGAATTGCCACCAAGTAGAACAGTTTGACAATGCTGGCAGGATAAATTCGCTCCCCACCTCGATAGCTATAACCTCTTACTGGATGCTTCCAAAATTCTTCGGCAGAAATTGCCCCACCCGTATTAACGATGATAGGGCGATCGTACACTATCCAGGTCAGGGCGATGCGATCGCGGCCTAACTCAGGAAATTTTGTCCAAGTTATTTCCAAAATATTGTTTGCCAGTTGTTCGAGTCGTTCGTCTTGTTGAAAAAAAGTCATATTGAACGCAGAGGGCAGTTATCAGTTACCAGTTATCAGTTACCAGTTATCAGTTACCAGTTATCAGAAGGCAGAGG
>CAYTUO010000262.1:0-6690 GCA_964441015.1 uncultured Pleurocapsa sp. | reverse complement strand
AAACTCTTTATTGAGCCACTTTTTGCCGATTTCTTGATTTAGCGTTCTCAGAAGTGCGATCGGTATAAATGAGATTGCCGCGATCGCTTCGCCTAGCAACAAACGATGCTTTCTTTTTAGCCAACTTACCATATAAAGAGCGCAACCCAGGCGTTCTCTCCAGGTTAAAGGAGCGTTGCCAATCGAGAGGCAGTATTCTCTAAATACTCTCCACCACGGCATGACAAACTGACCAGCTTTCTTAGGATCGAACCAAGCCGTGTAAGAATTGTAATTGGATTGAGCGATTTTCGTAGATTGCCGAGCGTGATTTCGAGAGAAGAAAAGATAGTCGGGAATCTTGTAAAATCGACCCAAGAAACCAAGCTGAACCAACAACACGCCGTCGCCGTGGGCATAATAGCCGATGAGATCAGTTTGCTTGAGGGCACGCGATCGCATCAGTCCGTAAATTTGATAACATCGGTGTTCGGCTCTGAGATCGCGAAAACGCTCGACTACATTGGGAGAATCAGCAGTACGTCCGGTATCATACTCTTCGATAACTTTTCCCGTATCATCAATAATTTTTGTCTTGCTATAGCATACGACCACTGATTCATCGCGATCGAGGACTTCTACGCACTTTTGCAAGAAATCAGGAGCGCACATATCATCGTGACAAGCCCATTTGAAGTACTCGCCAGTAGCTAGCTCGAAAACGCGATTGTGGTTCCACGCAGGCCCAAGGTTTTCTTCGCTTCGATAGTAACGAATGCGTCGATCTTTGGCAGCATATTCTCGGCAAATTGCTTCAGTTGTATCAGTTGAGGCATTATCTGAGATGATTATCTCAAAATCTTCATAGGTTTGTGCTAGAAGTGAATCTAATGCCTCTTTGAGAAAATTTTCACCATTGTATACAGGCACTCCAATACTGACGCGCGGATTAGAATGGTTCATTTGTTTCTTCTTTCCTCCATCAATTACTAAACCCTACGCGATTAACTCCATCATCAATTTTTTAACAGTTTGTGCGGCCACTGAACGGTTAAGCCGAGATTGATATTCTTTAAAAGAAGATAAAGCTAAATTTTTGTATTGAGAATAGTCAGAAAATAAATTGGTAATATAAGTACAATATTCATCAATACTTGCATCGATCGCAAAAGTTTTGCCATTCAGTCCATCTCTAACCACCGTCGGGATGCCGCCAACATTTGTTGCTAAAGAAGGAACTCCAAAGGAACTAGCTTCGCAAAAAACAATGCCCATCGCTTCTGCTTTAGAAGGCACTATCAAAAAGTGCGATTCAGCGAAGAGTTTATTGATTTTATCTAACCCTTCTTTTGTCGATTTACTGATATAACCCAACACTTTAATAAAGTTAGGAAGAGGTTCCTTAAAGGTCGGTTGACATCCAACAACTGTTAATTCTGTTTTCAGGCTGGATTGATTTAATTTGTTGGCTACTTGAAACGCTATATCTCCGCCTTTTCTCTCCCAATCCATGCCCAAAAATAGTAATTTACATTTATCGGTCGGTCTTAATTCAAGCAAAGTTTTAATGTCGTCGAAAGTGCGATCGCAATCGAGTTCGGCTCCAACGGGAACCACTTTTACTTTAGCCGGATCGATCTGATAGTTATCGATCGCAGTTTGAGCAGACCATTGAGACCAATAGATCGCTAAACTACATCTATTTAAGGCAGCTTTTTCATTGGCGATGCCATCTCTGAGCGTTTCTTGACAAAGATAGCTTTTACTAAAATCAGGATAAGACTCTACTAAACCTGCAAAAGTAGAATCTGCCCAAATAACAATCGGTTGCTTGCACTCAAGATAAGCAATCGGTTGCGAACCAGGAGTCGTTGGACTAAATACGATATCTACATCGAGATTGGAGAGGGATTGAGCAATTTGACGGGCATAGTCCTTAATCAGAAGGGTATCTCGACTAAAAGAATAACGCTTTCGGAGCGTCTTATAGAAAGCATTTTTGCCTTTAAAGAGTAACGCCTGGAATTTCGGCTTTTTTAAAGGGCCAATATACTCAAATGATTCTAATTGGCGATCGAGTTCTCGAATCATATGATAAGTGCGTCCTCCGAAGGCTCTAATATCCTTCGCGTCATACGTAGTCACGCACGCTACTTTCATCAGTCTCTTCTCAAAATTCCTAAAAATAGAAGTATCCCATCCCCAAGACTCGAAGATGGGAAGCCAATAAGGTTAAAGCGGAATAACTTCGGTTGTTACTCCCATTTGCGCGAGCATTTGTTGAATTTCCTGGCAATAGATGGAATTCATGACAATAACTCGATCCGGTTGGTATTCTTTCAAAAACTCCGGCGACATAATCTGTTTACCTACACCAGGAATAAATTTCCCGTGACGATGGGGATTGATATCAACGACGTATTGAATTTTGTTGATGGTATCGAGAGTTGTCAAAAAAGCAACGCACTTAGAACCGGAACCCCAAACAACAACTCGCTTACCTTCTTCTTGCCACTGTTGCAAGTTATGTTTCCAAGAATTTAGCTTATTGCTGATGTTGGCGGTAAAATGTTTGACATCGCGATCGCTTTGTTCGAGACTTTCCTCTAGAGGATGAACTCGGTCAGAGGGAAGATCGACGGGTTGAGCCTCAATAAGTAAATACTGATCGCCATAGGCTCGATAGAGATCGGTCACCTCAAAGCCGCAAGAGCGAAACAAACGGGCTAACGAGCCAGGGGTAAAATAAGAGCAGTGTTCGTAATAGATATCCTCGAAGGCTAAATCTTGTAGGACGCGAGTTGTATCGGGGATTTCAAAAACGACCGGAATATTTTTGCGATCGCCAATAGAGAGGCGAACCGTCTTGATAAATTCCGCCGTGGGTTGAATGTGTTCTAGGGTATGGCGACAGCAAATAAAATCGCCAACATATTCAGCATGATTTTCCGAGTAGTAATCTTGAATAAAGGTCACGCGATCGGCTGCCTCGCTCTCGACTCGCCCTGGAACCACACTGGGATCGATTCCTACGCCGCGATTGTTCCCCAACTCACACAGTAGCAATAAAAAATCTCCTTTGCTACACCCAATCTCAACAATATTTTTATTGCGGAGATCGTATTTTTCGATCAAGCGATTAGCCAACTCTAGAGCAAACTTGTTAAAGGTCGGCGAGAAACTCTGCTGATCTTCGTAGTTAGGAGCGTAAGCAGACCATTTACGGTCAAACTCTACATTAGTAATGAAGCCGCAGCGATCGCAAAATCCTAAAACAACATCACCACAGGGGAAGTCTAAAGCTTCTTCTTGAGTCGGCATCATCAAGCAGCTATGAACGGGGACATTTCGCACTTCGTAAAATGGCGACAGTCCTTGATGACCGCAGTTCGGACAGATATGTCCTTCTAATGAAGTTTCTCTATCCTGTTCAACTTTTTGAAATAGTTGCTGTTGTATCATTTTGTTTACTTTGCGCTAGTGAAACTGTTAGAGAAACTCAAACAAAGCTGAAGGCACTACTGTTAAGATCTAGATTAGTAGAACCTTGTATGATCGCAATTAATTCATCCTGAGCGGAAGTTTTTAAGAAAATCCCAGTCCCGTTGGGCAATCCTTGTGGGGAAGAACCGAGTCGATAATCGCTCGCGCTGCCATGAAGCCGAATAACATCCTGTTGAGTGAGGCTAAAGTCAGTAATCAACGCATAATCATTTAAGCCTGCCTCGCTTGCCAAGCCATCATTGTAGTAAGCTTTGGTAGTATCTCCCAGTACTAAAGTATCCGCACCGCCAAATCCGGTTAGCGAATCGATCTCGCCCCGTCCAGGGTTGGAGGCAGCAGGATCGACTCCAATGAGCGTATCGTTGCTATTACCACCCAAAAGGGTATTGTTTGTGTTATCCCCAGAGACGCTAACTCGGTAACCCGTGTAATATGCAGGTAGTTCAGTCGTGGTTTTAGTAACCCCATTCCGAGTTTCGCGTACCCCAATGGGGACAGAGCCGCCACTGAAGGAACGGTAACTGACACTTGTAAAACTCAGAGAAGACTCATTGTTAATAAAGGCGGGGATGGTTCCGAAACTGCCATTGAGCAGATATCCACCAAGAAGCTCAGTTTTCCCCCCGTTGACGGTTTCGACAATGGTTCCTTCATCTTCGGTTTTGTAGCCCAAAATCCAGAGATTTCCGCCGTTATTTTTGATTCTCGGACTAATGCCAGTTTCTGGGTTAATCTGACGCGCCCAGACATTCTGGTTGTTGAAGAGCCACGGGCCGCCGCTAACATCTTCAATATACAAATCTCCCGTCCCTTGGCTCGTATTCTCGTAGTCATCGATAATCAGACTCGACATGACGAGGGTACGGCTACTATCTTGCATGAAGCTGATGCTGCCAGCATCGAGCCGTTCGATCGCAACAACAGGAGCAGTACCGTTCGAGACTTTGATTAACCCCGCACCCGTACTTTCAACCCAGGCTTCCGTTCCGAGCAATCGCTGTACATTACCCCGAAGTTCCACGCTGCCATTAAGGTTCCAGGTTCCGTTAGGCAAGTAAACGGTCTTAGCACCCGAATCAATCGCGGCCTGAATGGCTGCCGTGTCATCGATACCATCGTTGGGAATTCCCCCATAAGCAAGGGGACTAGCCCAGTCGGACAGGTTGTCCCAAGGTACGTTGGGCGTTTCAGTAACCGGAAGATTTAAGGACACGGGCGGACTGGAGAATAAACTCTGAAACTCTCCACGAGCAATCCACTCGGCAACATAGCCGTTCGATTGTGAAGGATTGCCGCGACCTTTATCGTCTTGGCGGATAGCAAGTTCATACCCAGAGGTAGTAAGGTTACGGACATACATTTGCTTCTGGTTGAGGATGGCTGGCATACTTGAAGCTGCCCCCACACCAATCAGCGTAGAATCGACCAAGGTAAAGTCGCTGGTTCCATCAGGCATATTCCACACGACTGGCACTGCATTAATGCTTTGCAGGTCGCGCACGAACACGCTCTGGTTGAAGTTTTTCCAGCCATATTGATTTTGGTTTTCTAGCCGGATATGCTCGAAAGTCTGACTGGCAGTTGGGTTCCAGGTCTGGATGCCCACATCGAAGCCTACAATGTGGACGTTCTCGACTAAGAGCGGGCCATTTTCGTTAGTTGACAAGTCCAGACCAATGGCACCTTGACCGTCGCGAGAGACAATCTTGACGTTACTGATGGAGCCTTGGTTGTTGGCGATGAAGTCAATGCCTTTTGCCTTGGGGTTGCCAATGCCAATATCGACCGTGAGGTCGCGAATACTGTTACGGAAGTGTTGAGCAAAAGGATCGCCAGTACAAATAACCGCCTTGTCAAGATCAGAATTGTTCTTGAGTTTGATAATAGTGCCGTCGCGGCTTTCCCCTTGGAGAATAGTTCGTCTCTGCGAGCCAGCAAATTTCAATTGACCGCTAACATCATAGACTCCGTTGGCAAAGTAGACGATTCGATTTAGGGAAGCATTTTCGTTTAAAGCTTGCTGAATAGCAGCCGTATCATCTATGCCGTCATTAGGAATCGCGCCATAGGAGGCAACAGAAACCACGCCCGCATTGCCGGGAAAAGTAATCCCCGAACTGGGATTGCTGATATTAAGGTCGAAATTACCGAGTTCGCCGCCCTGGGCAAAATTGCCATTGGTATCAGTAACTGCATTGGTTTCTAGAAAAACGGTATACTCTCCACTGTCATTAGCATCCCAACTTCCTCCTGGCGCTGCGATGCCGTAGGTAACATTGCGAGGCATTCCGTTCTCGTCATTGTTGACTCGTATTAAAGTCGCCAATTGGTTAAATCCGTTTGGCCCGATTACGCGAATGTCAGTATTACCCAGAGTCGAAGGCGCGATCGCGACATTATCGCTATAACTTATCGTAAAAGTGTGGTTTTGACTGCTCCCTTGGATAGGATCTAAGTCTGGAGCTAACAGGCTAGCGGTTGGTGCTAACTCGTCCCTCCATGCATCCTCTTGGAGGGGTGCAGCAGTATTGACAAAGTAATCTACCTGTGATTTAAAGGGTGATGCCGTGCTGTTTTGCGAGTGATTAGCGGCAAACGTCCCTACAGCCGTAACATTTAATTGGCGGGTAAAGCTGCCTGCTGTCTTCCAGTTCGATCCGTCTGCGGAATACTCCAACTTCCACACATTTCCTTGTCGGTTGACCCGCAAGTGGGAGGCTGCCCCCGCATTCACTAGAACTTGAATTTGCGCTTGTGATACCCCAGCGTTCGTTGCAGCAGCAAAAACGTATAGGGTTCCGTTACTATTAAAAGTATCGAACCGCAGCCAGTTGTTATCGTCTTGCTGAACGATAATTCCCTGCGTCTGACTTGGCAGCAACTGCGACGCAAATTTCACCTCCAGTCCAAAATCGGTATTGGCAGCAGGCTGCATCATCCTTGCAGGCTTGACAGAGGTGTTCCACAGGTCTTGGGTAAATCCTAGCCCGCTAGGTACCGTAAGCTGTAGGTAGGCATTGCCAGTACCTGCTCCAAGCAATTGATAGGATGAGTTGCTTAAAGGATTACTAAAACTCCACTGAGAGGCTAAGGAAGAACTATTAAAATCGTCGGAGACAAAGGCTAGGGTAGAGTTCTGGACATTAATATTAACAGTAGCAACATTTGAAGTAGCGCCGTCGTCATCAGCTACCGTATAGGTAAAGC
>CAYTUO010000261.1:0-6690 GCA_964441015.1 uncultured Pleurocapsa sp. | reverse complement strand
GGCTGGTTTACCCACTGCTGTTATTATGAGCCACCCAATTGAAAACCGCTATATGCAGGTTTGAAAACTCCAGAAACAAAAGGTACACTCGAACTGCTGTCACTCGGTCATTACTTAATTGCTAGGCTAGAACTATCATTGTTTTAAAAATGAGAGAGACCTAGCAAAGTGTGTGGGAGTGTCAGATGCAAAGAAACCAATTCCAGGATGCTATCATCCACTTCGATTTATCTAAATGGGTGATATGCGGTTAACTCAGAAGCCAAAATCCAACAAGATTGTCTATCAAATGACTTTCATTAGTCCCTCAGTGTTCCCGACGAGGCGAAAACAGCAGGGACGCACTATTGGACGGCAATATCAGTCGATCTTAATCATGCTATTCGTTAGCCTTGTCTTGTTAGGAGGCATCGGCTCGCGTTTGGCATATCTCCAGTTATTGGAAGGTCAAATTTATCGTGAAAAGGCAGAAAATAACCGTATACGCCTTGTTCCCAAACCGCCAGTTCGAGGAAATTTGTTTGATCGCAAAGGCAAAGTTCTCGCAACAACGCGCTTAACTCATGCGGCGTATCTTTGGCCGATGGTACAAACACAGCCAGACTGGCCCGAACAACTCGATCGCCTTTCCAAGCTGTTAGCCATTCCTAAAGCAGAAATTCAAGAAAAAGTCAAGCAAGCCGGTGCCAATTCTCCTACCTTAATTCGGATCGCCCGCAGCCTCACTCCGGCTCAGATTACCGCCCTTGAGGAGTACAGAGGCGAAATCAAAGGCTTAGAAGTGGATATCGAAACCGTGCGAAGCTATCCCAACAAACAGTTAGGCGCTCACGTCCTGGGCTATACCGGAGAACTGAATGCAGAAGAACTCGCCAAGCGGCGGATAGAAGGCTATCGCATGGGGGATATCGTCGGCAAGATGGGCGTAGAAGCGGCCTATGAGAAACACCTACGAGGCGAATGGGGAGGCTTGCAGCTTGAGGTAGACGGCGCTGGTAAAGTGATACGGGTGTTAGGACAGAAAATCGCTAAGGCAGGTCAAGACGTGACTCTAACCCTGGATTTGGAAGTGCAAAAAGCGGCTGAAGCAGCACTCGGCGATCGCCAAGGGGCGATTGTCGCTCTCGATCCCAGGAATGGAGCCGTCTTAGCCATCGCCAGCAACCCTACCTTTGACCCCAATATCTTTTCCGGTCAAATTACTAACGACACTTGGAAGAAACTCAACAGTAAAGGCAATCCCTTTATCAATCGGGCGCTGCAAGGCTTTCCTCCCGCTTCCACCTTTAAGGTAGTGACGCAAACAGCAGGCATGGAATCCGGCAAATATCCCCCCAATACCATCTTGCCAACCTACGCTTACCTGCGCGTGGCTGGAACGGCCTTTGGGGAATGGAATCGCGCTGGATTTGGCCCGCTAGGATACTTGAGGGCGCTGGCAATGAGCAGCAATACCTTTCACGGTCAAATCGGAAAAGGTGTAGGCGGCCCCACCCTCATCGCATGGGCACGCCGTTATGGTTATGGCTCGACGACGGGGATTGAGTTACAAGAAGAAACCCCAGGCTTAATTGCCGATGATGCTTGGAAGCGGCAACGATTCACTCTGAAATGGTCGGATGGCGACACGGTAAATATGTCCATTGGGCAGGGGTTCACGCTGGCAACGCCTTTGCAGGTAGCAGTCATGTTCTCCGTACCTGCCAACGGGGGCTATCGGGTGAAACCCCATCTGCTCAAAGATGATAGCGACGCGAATCAATACCGCAAGTCCATGAATCTCAAACCAACAACCATTAAAACCCTCCGAGAAGGACTAAGGGCAGTGGTGGCTAGCGGAACCGGAAAGGCGCTCAACGTGCCGCACTTGCCCCCAGTCGCTGGAAAAAGCGGTACGGCGGAAGCGCCTCCTGGCAAGAACCATGCTTGGTTTGGGGCGTTCGCTCCTTTTGATAAACCAGAAATCGTCGTGGTTGCCTTTGCTGAACATTCCGGCGGCGGTGGCGGTAAGATAGCCGCACCAATGGTTAAACAAGTGATGGAGGCATATTTTAAAAAACAGCCACCTAAGTGAGTGGTGAGTGGTGAGTGGTGAGTGGTGACTGGTGATTGGTGAACGGTGACTAGGATAACGGAGAAGTAATTTAAGATAACCTATCTCCTTATCTCCCAATCACTAATCACTAATCACTAATCACTAATCTCCTAGAGCTAAACAGGTTGATGGTAGGGTTCTAGATCGATACTCACTGGCTTGACTGCCCAAATTTCCTTGCCATATTCGCCGATGGTGCGATCGCTAGAAAATTTCCCCATGCGTGCGGCATTGAGAATAGACATCCGCGTCCATTTTTCCTGATCGCGGTAAGCTTGGCTGACTTGCTCCTGACAGTCAATATAAGCTTGATAATCGGCGAGGAGCATATATTGATCCCCGTATAGTAGAGTATCTACAATGGGTTGGAACAAATCGTGATCGCCGTGACTGAAATAGCCATTAGCAATGCGATCGAGAACGGCTTTGAGATCGGCATTGTTCTCGTAGTAATCCATAGGGTTATACCCCCCAGCTTTGAGCGCATAGACTTCTTCAGAGGTCAAGCCAAAGAGGAAGAAATTTTCGGCTCCCGCTTCTTCACGAATTTCGATATTCGCTCCATCTAGCGTCCCAATCGTCAGCGAGCCATTCATGGCAAATTTCATATTGCCAGTCCCCGATGCTTCCTTGCCTGCCGTAGAAATCTGCTCTGACAAATCGGCTGCTGGATAAATTCGCTGACCCAGAGAAACGCTAAAGTTAGGCAAAAAGACGACTTTTAAACGACCCCGCACGTCGGGATCTTTGTTGACCACTTCTGCAACTGAGTTGATCAGTTTGATAATCAACTTGGCCATAAAGTAGCCTGGGGCTGCTTTTCCGCCAAAAATAAACGTCCGAGGCAGGATATCGATATTGGGATTGTGTTTGATGCGGTTGTAGAGGCTAATCACGTGCAGTACGGCTAAATGCTGGCGCTTGTACTCGTGGATGCGCTTGACTTGTACGTCAAAAAGCGAATTGACATCTACCTCAACGCCTCTTTGCCTGAGAATATAGGCGGCAAGATCGCGCTTGTTTTCCTGCTTAATTTCTCGCCAGCGCCGGCAAAATTCGGCATCGTCGAGGAACTGTTCGAGTTTTCTGAGTTCGTCGAGATTTTTGAGCCAGCGATCGCCGATTCTCTGTGTAATTAAACTAGAGAGTTTGGGGTTGCTGAGCAAGATCCAGCGACGCGGGGTAACGCCGTTGGTTTTGTTGTAGAACTTTTCGGGCCACAATTTAGCAAAATCTCGCAGGGTATCTTTTTTGAGAAGTTCCGTATGCAGTGCGGCAACTCCATTGATGGCATGACTGCCCACGCAGGCTAAGTTAGCCATGCGAATCTGTTTGTCGTAGCCTTCCTCAATCAAAGAGAGACGACTGAGTAGTTCTTGATCTTCAGGAAACCAGGTTCGCACGTCTTCGAGGAAGCGATGGTTAATTTCGTAAATGATTTCTAGGTGTCTGGGAAGGAGTTTTTCAAACAGGCTGACCGACCAGCGCTCTAGGGCCTCCGGCATGAGAGTATGGTTGGTGTAGGCAAAGGTTTTTTGGGTAATCTCCCAAGCCGTATCCCAATAGTAGCCGTATTTATCAACCAAGAGTCGCATGAACTCCGCGATCGCAACGGCTGGATGAGTGTCGTTCAGTTGGATAGCTACCTTTTCGGGGAAGTTATCTAAATTCCGATTGCTTCGCAGGTGAAGGCGAATGAGATCTTGTAGCGAAGCAGACACGAAGAAATATTGCTGTGCTAGACGGAGTTCTCGTCCGGCTGGGGTATTGTCGTTAGGGTAGAGGACTTTGGAGATCGTCTCCGCGTCCATTTTCTCGGCTACGGCGCGATCGTACTGTCCGGCATTAAAGGCATCAAAGTCGAAGTCTTGGCTGGCCTCAGCTTTCCACAGGCGCAGGGGATTGACGGTATTCGTCTTGTATCCTGGTACGGGGGTATCGTGGGGAATGGCAATAATGGTGCGATCGGGAATCCAAACGACTTTGGAGTATCCTCTTTCGTCGTGGAAAACCTCTGTGTGTCCCCCTAACATCACCTCAACGGTATCGTCGGGATGAGCAAGTTCCCAAGGGTTACCAAACCGCAGCCAGTTGTCGGGGACTTCTACTTGCCAGCCATCTTGAATTTTCTGGTGAAAGATGCCGAATTCGTAGCGAATGCCGTAACCAATGGCAGGAATTTCTAGAGAAGCGAGTGAGTCCAAAAAACAAGCTGCCAGTCGTCCCAAACCGCCATTGCCCAAACCTGGATCGGGTTCTTGTTCGAGCAATTCATCGAAGTCAATGCCAAACTCTTTGACCACCTGGCGCATCTTGTCGTAGAGTCCCAAATTGATCAGATTGTTACCGAGGTGGCGGCCCATTAGGAATTCGGCGGAGAGGTAGCAAACCAATTTAGACTGGGTTTTCTTGTAAGTTTCGACGGTTTTAAGAAAGCGGTGTAGCAGTCTGTCTCGTACCGTATAAGCCAGTGCTACGTAATAGTCATAGGGGGTTGCTTCAGCTTGACCGATCCCTTGCAGGTAGAAAAGATTGTCGAGGAAAGCGCGTTTGAGGGTTTCTAGACTCATTCCCGTGCGATCATCTTCTACCTGAATTTTGGTAGACTCTACGGTGTCCATCGCTGGTTTAACCAGTACACCATCTACCTCTGAAATGTAAGTTTTCTCCATAGTCATTTAGTCCTTAAGGATTGCTCGTGCGTCATCCTAAAAAAAATCAGAAGATAATCGCCAGCATAAACGATAAAAAGTCTAGCAAGGGTTCATTCTTTACGCTTTTTTTACGCGAGCTTAGCTTGATGCGACTGAAAAAGCAGATTGCTCCAATTGACTTCCTTTTAAGAGCTTATCCAAAACAGTAGCATTTCGAGAATCGCAATTATTGCTTATTTTGCCAAATTAATACATAAGTACTAGTTTAAAATGACCTCTGTACGCGCCAGTTGCTTCAACGCACTGACTCCTCTGTGCGAGATCGATAATAAATTAATAAATTGAGAAAGAGAATGTTCTTGAAATAGGGTTAAAATAATGCCAAGCGATCGCCAGGGGCAAGATCAACGGGAATGGTTTCGAGTTCTTTTACAATTACGAGGCTCGGTTATTCCTGCCATTCTGCCGAGAGTCATATTTTGTGCAATTTTTAGCATTTTTATCTCAATTCTTTACAGTTCAGGACTTAATGTTGCTTGGCAAATTGATGGAATCATTCCCAGTATTGTTTTGGGTTTGCTGTTAGTTTTTCGGACGAATACGGCTTACGATCGCTTTTGGGAAGGTCGTAAAGCATGGGGAACCTTAATCAATACCGTCCGCAACTTTTCTCGAACTATTTGGGTAACCGTTGCAGAAAATCAGCCAGAAGATAGAAAAGAAAAAATAGCAACATTGCGGTTATTAGTGGCTTTTGCCGTTGCTACGAAACTTCATTTGCGATCGGAACCTGTCAATCATGAATTAGAAGCCTTAATGCCTCAAGAATGGTATGAAAAGCTCAAAACCATGAATAATCCTCCTTTAGAAGTCGCTTTTTGGCTCGGCAATTATTTGCAGCAACAATACGAGCGAGGTTGTCTCAATGCCTATCAATTAACTGCCATGTTTAAATTATTAGATACAATGGTAGATGTTTTGGGCATTTGCGAACGTATTCTAAAAACACCCATTCCCCTTGCTTATTCCATTCATCTCAAACAACTGTTGATAATTTATTGCCTATCTTTGCCTTTCCAATTAGTCAGTCACTTTCAATGGTTAACAGCCCCAATTGTTGCCTTAATTAGTTTTACAGTATTTGGCATTGAAGAAATTGGGATTGAAATTGAGAATCCCTTTGGAAGAGATTTTAACGATCTTCCCCTCGATCACATCTGTCAGACTATGCAAGTTAACATTGAGGATTTAATTACACTTGCACCCTGCGTAAGACACTGGGCCAATTATCCAATTTTAAGTAACAATAAACAAAATTTAAAATGAGTGAAAAACCGAATGTATTAGCTGATAAAGACCTCGATAGGGATAAGTTAACAGTGAAGGCGGATAATCGAATATTACCGGGTAGGATGGGATGATTATATTAGCGTATATGCTTGTAAATGCTAAACGATGGCTTGGTTTGGGTGATTGGCTATATTCATCAATCAAAATACAAAGGATAATTAGCATTCCCAAAATCCCAAAACCAGCTACTCTAGTTGTGTCCGCAGCCACGAAAATCAGAAAAGTGGGAATTAGCACTATACTCAGTATTGCTACAGCAGTTAACCTATCTTTCTGATGCCAAAGCATCCACACTACGTATAGAAAGATAATCCAAAACAGCTTATAGGAGAAAAATGTTCCTGCTATAGCAAGTCCAGGAGAGTTTATTAAAAGTTGTGTGATCGATTCCTTATTATTTACTACTGAATGAGCCGATAAGAGATTGTAGAAATTTAATCCATAACTAGCAAGCCAAATACCAAAATATAAAATAATGACGAATAAAGCTTGATTTATCTCTCGTCTCGGAAAGCAAAAAAAGATAATAGGAATTAAGGGTTCTTCAGGAGATATTATGCTAAACTATTAGTAATTAACTAAAAAATGATA
>CAYTUO010000260.1:0-6707 GCA_964441015.1 uncultured Pleurocapsa sp. | reverse complement strand
ATACAGTAATTTTACTTAGCCCTACTCCAAAATGTTAAAAACATACCCTTGAAAGTCCACTATTCCCCGCAGCAGTAGTCGAAGTACTAACGCCCCCACCATCCCGAATAATTAAATTAGTTGCATCGATTGATAAATTTCCAGCATTTCCCGTACCAATCGTTGAATTCGATATATAGGAATTATTCAAGGATTTTGAAGTTCCATCGATTTCAATTAGATCGGCTGCAATGGCAATATCTCCTGCTCTCCCGCTACCAACAGTAGAAGAGGTAATTATACCTTCTTGATTGAGAAATAATAGGGGGGTTGACAAAACTAAATTGCCTCCCCTACCCGAACCGAAGGTCAAGCTAGCAAGATTGGCATTTAATGTAGGCGCACTGCCTAAAACAGTAGTGTTTCTGATTGGTATTCTTGAAATGCCCGTTATTTCTACTCTTTCTGAAACATTAACCGTTACGTTGCCACCATTAGCCGCTCCATAGGTGGAAGAGCCAAGTGCCGCTCCATCTGCGATCGCTAGAGTCCGGGCTGAAACATTGACCTTACCTCCTTCGCCAAAACCAGCGGTTATCGTAGCGATGCCGCTAAACGAACCAAAAGGTGTTGTTTCCCTCAATAGGATATTTTCTGCTGTTAAGTTTATATTTCCGCCTCTACCGCGATTGAGACCTGCCGATCTAATTCCTCCTCCTTCTTCAATCCTCAATTGTTTAGCCGATATTTGTATGTTTCCTCCATCGCCCAAACCGATAGATTCGCTTACCAAGCTACTGCGGCTCTCTTGTGCTTGCGCTCCAGAAGTGCCAACAATTGAAAGAGAATTTGATGCATTAACCGTTAGGTTTCCTATCGACCCTTGACTTTGATTTTGAATCACGACAAGCGACCCTTCAGTCAAGCTCAAGTTATTTCCCCAGATCTCAATCGATTGCGGTCGTCCTGATACCTCTACCAAAGAACGATCAGAAAGCTTAATATCTCCGAAATTTGAGACGTTTTCGTAGTCCAATGTCCATGTTTCGGCATTGTAGTCGAGACCGATCCGACCAGAACGAACGCTTCCCAATGCAACACTACCATCTTTAGCGCTTAAGATGCCTCCTTCTAAAAATATGTCTCCTCCAACGAGCGCTAGTGTTTTTTCAGGCTTAACTTCTAATCCCGTTGGTGAAGTTCGTGTTCTTGCAAAAGGAAAAAGTGTTCGAGCAATAATATTATTACGAGTGTCTGTTGCAGGCGCTGGCAAACTTGTTTCGTACCCTTTTCCAGAAACGCGAATCGCTCCCCCATTTTTGCCAAATCCTAATCCCACGGGCACGCTAACGGTTAAAAGAGAAGAATTTGCCGGAGCGGTGGCGCTAAACTCTGTTCCATCGGCAAAAATAATACGGTCGGCTGTACTGGCAAAAAAAGAACCTCCCAAATCGAGAGTAGCATTTGGTCCAAATAAAATCCCCTTTGGATTAATCAGAAAAAGATTTGCTGTTCCGTTAGCCCTAAGTATGCCATCAATATTAGATACCGAACTACCCGTCACTCGGCTGAAGATATTCTCAACCGTTAGTGGATTATTAAAAAAAACTATGTTTCCCGTTGGAACCGAAAACTCACTAAAGCTATGAAATAGATTGTTTCTAGCAGTTGTTCCGCCAGAAATTTCGGTAATCTTATCGTTCGTTGAAACGGCGGAGTTATTAGGCAATGTTCCATCGGGAATAATTTGACTTTTTACCACCTTGGGGTGAGCAAAAATCAAGTAATGTAATCCTAATAAAATTAATCCCGATTTTGTTAATTTATTCATGTTACAAAAATTATTAAATCAGTACTTTTGTTATAACTAAAGGATTAAAGAATTCACGAGGATCTTTTAATAAATGGATGACTTCTAGCCAAAGCGTATACAAATCGGGGTCAGTAGTGGTTTTATTAACCAGTCGTCCGCTATACCAATTTACAAAGTCGTTAACTATCCCAGCTTGCTGATCTGGCCTTCTTACTCCATCGAGACTAGACTTAAATGTAGTTGTTTCAAATCTAAGATCTAAATTAGTCGCTAGGGACCAAAAAGGTGAATTAAATTTTGCTAAAGAACTCGCAAAATCACTTAAACTTTTTTCTTGTTCAAAAAACTCTTTGAGTAGGTTGGCTCCTAAAATATCAGTAGTGGTATCTTGACCATATAGAGGAGATAACAAACAAGCCGCATTTCCCAATATTATCAAATTCTCAGGAAGTTTTATTTTTTCATAATGGCGCAAACGATTGGGCTTGACACTTCCTATTAATATCTCAGAGGTGGCTGTCGAGCGAGCGATAATATCGTATAAGTTTTGAGCGGGCAAACTGAGTGCAATTCTTAAAAAATCTTCTTCACTTACACAAGAAAATTCAGAGCCGTATTCTCCTAATGCAACGACAAATTCCTTTCCCTCAATTCTTGTTAAACAAGCCATTTGAGTTCTATTGGGAGGAAAAGGTCGGAGCAACATAGCTTTCAGATTGTTAGGAAAATTTGAGGAAAGTTTATACCGACGAATAGCACAAGTTATTAAAGGATCTATAACAGTTTCCGAGGGAGAAGAAAAGCCTATCTTTTCTAAATATTGAGGAGTCAATGAATCCAGAGCGGTATCGATAACTAAATTGCAATCAAGGCATTGTTTTAATCCCTTATTCAATATATTAATGCCGGCAATCTGCTGAGTTATTGAGTCATAGAAAAAACCTTCAAGAGAACAGCTAGTTAATTGAACATTAGAATAGCTCTCAACTAGTACTTCTTTTATGGTGTTTTCCAGCAATTCTCTAGTACAAATAATTGAAATAATTTTACTCGGAACTTGAGAGTTGCATCCCCAACCAAAATAGCCAAAAACCTGAAATTCTCTGGCCCAATCAATGGCCAAAGCTCCTTTTTGGATTAACCGATATCCAATGCCGGGGAAAAGACTATCGAGAATCTGATAAGCTTTTGTAACTAAAGTCGGAACTGGAGCAATTTGGTTCCTGTCGGAAGTTGATGAATTGTTTTCTAAAATTGTTACCGATTCAAAGTAATCGGCTAAAATACGAGCGCTAACTAATCCAGCTACATTGCTACCAATAACAATAGCTTTTTTTCCAAACGCCTTTTGGGAATTCATCTAAAACCTCTCAGTAAGTGTATAAAATTCGTTGCTTTCGCAAATTTTACTAATAATAGCAATACTCGACAAAAAACTCGAAAAATTTTTAACCAAAAATCTCATAACAGGTTAATTCCAATCGCCGATAAGCGTCAGATTTGCCCAAATATTGGGATGACTCTAACGGCATACTTTCTTTCAAAAACTACATTTTTGGTAGCTCGACAATAAATTGCGTTTCTTTCCCTGTCTCGGAATTTATAGTTTGATATCTAATATTTCCTTGATACCTAGCTACAATAATATCGCGAGCCAGAGATAATCCCAATCCAGTTCCTCGCTCTGATGATTTAGTTGTAAAAAATAACTGAAAAATTTCCTCTTCAATCCGATCAGAAACACCAATTCCATTATCCTGAATAATAATTTGAATTCGCTCGGATTTTTTTTGGGTTATCAATCTAATGGTCGGGACATATCCTGCATCACTTTGCTGTTGTTTTTCTAACAAAGCATCCCAAGCATTATTAATTAAATTGCTAACTACAAAATTTAGCTCGGCAGGAACAGCCTCTATCGTGTTTAAAGAGGAGTCGTAGTTCTCTTCTAGTTGAATTGTTTCTGTAAGAGAATCGCCTGTCTTACTAATGACTACCCAGTGAAAGCAGTCTTTAACTAATTGATTGATTTCGACTGAACAAGTTTTTGGTCTCAAAGAATTATCAAAATCTAGTGGGAGTAATTCCTGTCCCAATCTCGTTCCTCTTTGCGTTAGAAGCTCAATGATTTCTAGATTTTTTTCAAGTAATCTGATGATCTCTTCTTGTTCTTCAGTTATTTCTTCTGTTGATAGCGAATCCTCTAAGATAAGTTCTCTAAGATCGCTGACTAAAACTTTAGAGCCTTCTGTATTGGTAGCTATTGAACTGAAGAGATTTCCAATTTCATGGTTAAATCCGGCAATAAGTCTCCCCAGAAAAGTTAGCCTTTCGGCGGCGATCAGTTTAGCTTGTGCTACGTCTAGTTTTTGTTTGTTGGAAGAGAGGTCAATTTTTAACTGCTCGATAGATTTTTGCTTTTGGAGAAGTTTTTGCCAAGTCAGGCTATAGATAATCCCAACAATTAGCGCTCCCCAAATACCGATTAACGCTGAAACGGAGGGAAACCACCAACCCCATAAAAAAGCACGATAGGTTATTAACAGGATCGTTGCTGTGCCTACAGCACCGCCGAGACCCACAAGAGACAGTAAAATGATTGGATGATCGAGATGACGCAGTTTCCACCCCCAAAGACTTGCCGCTCCCACCCAGACTAACAACCAAATGTAGTCTCCCAAATCTGCCCATGTTTTGAGCGGTGGTCTGTTATCAAGAACGGTACTGAGAATTTGACTAGTCAAATTAGCTTGAATTTCCACCCCATAGGTAGGTTTAGGGGTTTGGCCTTTTCCTCGGCTAAAAGGGGTATACTGGGCATCTCTGTTGAGGGTTGGAGCATAAGCTCCAATCAAGACAATCCGGTCTGTGAGCAAATCAGGAGCGATTTGGTTGTCCATCACCTGGGCCACGGAGACGTGCTTGAACGATTCGGCGGGACCTCGCCAGTTGATGAGAATTTGGTAGCCAGTATCGTTAGCCCTCACGTAGCCGCCGTCATTGCCACTAAACGGATAAAAAACAGTTTTATTCAACTGAAGCCAACCCCCATCTTTTGAGCCGCTCGGTTGAATGTTCTCTTTTTCCAAATATTTATAGGCAATTTTCAGAGCAAAGCTAGGAATAGTTGAGAAGCCATCTCTGAGGGGATAGAGAATTCCTCTACGCACGATGAGATCGTCGTCTACAAATAACCCAACGTCGCCTACTTGTTCGAGTTGATAGAGTACGCGAGGAAAGCCAACGGAGGTAAAAAATTGATCGCCCGGTACGGATGCACTCTCAATCGTTCCCGCTCCGATCAGGTTGGGAGTCGTTTGAAAAATATTTGTCAGGTCATCAGAACCGGGAGCAACGGGAATGTCGCGAACTAAGTCTAATCCAATAACTCTCGGATTTTGTCCCTTAACTTTCCGTAGCAACTGGGCTAAGAAGGCATCTGTAAATGGATACTGTTGGTATTGACGAATATCTTCTTCAGTAATTCCAACAATAACGATTCTTGAGTCGGAACGTTCTAAGGGACGAGTCTGGAAAAGACGATCTAGTGCTGCTAATTCAAGCGGTTGCAACCATCCAAGCAATCGAGCAGCGCTGACTAGAATCGTAACTCCAACAGCAATTGCTATAACTTCTCTAGAATTTTGCCAAAAAAGTTTGAGTCGAAGTTGGCTCATTGTTGAAAATCTGTCTGCCACGAGGTTCGTTCAGTTGGCTCTCTAACTATTGATAGTTCTACTTGTGCCATCAAAGACTGAAAATAGTGAGACGCACCGGAAATTTTTGAGAAATACGCCTCATAGCTCGACGCGATCGCGTCGTACCAAATTCCTGCACGGGCGAAAATCTGGGCGCGCTCTAGCTCGTTAGAAGCGGTCGCTAATTGTTGTTGTACAGAAAAGGAAAGAGGAATTTTTTTGAAAGCAATGCGGGTATAATCGCTTTGAGAAGGACGTGCCGGATTGCAAAGGATTCCTGCTGTCAAAACATAAGTTTTTTCGTTGAGAAGAGCCGGAGTAGATTGAGGAACTTTAATAGCAACAACTCCAGAATGCTTTACCGTTAGCGTTTGGTCCAAGATTGGTTCTGGGGTTTGTCGTTCCGTAATGGAAATTCTTAGAGGATGGGAAGGAATTTCAGATAAATATAACAAAAATGTAGGATGTGCCGAGGCGGTAACAGCCACATGATCGTAAGGAATTAGCAAAGTTAGCTCAGCGGAGGCGCGGGAGCATCCTCTTGAGACAGAAGTTGTCCTTTGTTGAGAAGAGCGATCGCTTCTGCTGTCAGAGGGAGGAACGTAGCGTTGAAAATTCTGAGCGGATACTAAAGAAGATTGAAGTAGAATTAACGCCATCAAGAAGCTAAATTTTTTCCATAAATTCATATTGAGGAAGGAGTAAGTCACGTTGATAAGACGATTGAGGATGACTGGGCGATTCAAACAGAGGAATCTAATTATCCTATCGCTCATCGGCTTGAGTTTGGCTTTAATCGTAAACTTGGTTCAGATTCCACCTCTACAAGCTCAAGAATTTCCTCTAGAACAAGCAAAAAGCTATTACCAATCCGGGCAGTATCGGGAAGTCATTAGCCTGCTAGAGAATTCCCTCAACGCCCAAGAAGGTACTGTTTCTCCAGAAATTTATCGTTATCTGGGTCTAGCTTATTACCAGGCTGGCCATCTCGGTCAAGCTATCCGTTCTTGGGACAAAGCTATTAAAAGTTACCGCTCCGTCCAAACCGATAGCTCTCGCCGTCAAATAGCAGGCATTTTGAGCGAGCAAGCCCAAGCTTATATAGGATTGGGACAAAATCAAAAAGCGATCGAGCTAGCTACTGAAGCGGTTTCTCAAGCCACTCATAGCGGTTTTCAATTGAATAGATTAAAGTAAGGAAAACCAGAAAATATTAG
>CAYTUO010000259.1:0-6711 GCA_964441015.1 uncultured Pleurocapsa sp. | reverse complement strand
CCCCTCCTTTCCTCCACGCGATAAATCGCGGGTCTCCAGGAGGGCGGAAAGATGAAACAGACTTCAACAATTTGCGATCGCTTTTCCAAGAGTTGAGCTACAATGATAAATCGTGAGTTTTTGCGAAAGCGATGAACGCCGAAAAAATCATTCGTTCCATTGAAGCAGAGCAACTGAAAACGGACTTACCCGTCATTCATGTCGGCGATACCGTTAAAGTTGGCGTGAAGATCGTAGAAGGGGGGAAAGAGCGGATTCAGCCCTACGAAGGGATCGTGATCGCCAAACGCAATGGCGGCATCAACGAAACCATTACAGTACGTCGAATCTTTCAAGGAGTTGGCGTAGAAAGGGTATTTTTACTTCATTCTCCTAGAATTGTCAGTATCAAGGTGATCCGTCGCGGGAAAGTTCGCAGAGCCAAACTCTACTACCTCCGCGATCGCGTTGGCAAAGCAACCCGCGTCCAACAGCGTTTCGATCGCGCCCTCTAACACTTTTAGTGGCGCAGTTTGTTTGAAGCTAATTAACTTCAAATCATGATAGGATGAAAAAGCTAAAAGATTCAGCTTGGCTTGTCGCTTTGAGTATGCGTCCTTAGTTCAGTTGGTAGAACGCAGGTCTCCAAAACCTGATGTCGAGGGTTCGAGTCCTTCAGGGCGCGTCAGGCTTGACAAGCCAGAGTTTTGGAATAAATCTAGTACCCACGAGTTGACGTGGGTATTTGCTTGTTTATATCCAAATTTTGAGCCGCAAGCGATTAAATTCTTCAACCAAGAGCTAGATCGTTATTAGAGATTTTGTTATGATAGATATTTGTGTTAAAATACGGCATAAGTCAACATTGCCACTAATCTTAAACCCCTATGAAATGGGGCAAAAATAATTAAATAAAAACATTCAGAGGGATTTCGCAATAAAATCTGGAAAATTAAATCCTATCTGTAAACAATCAATAATTGTTAGAGTGAATTGGCTAATTAGGGGAGAGTTGTAAGAGTGGTTAATAAAAAAGAAAGCAACGAAATCAAGCAAGCCACCAACGACTTTAAAATGGGAGAGTTTGCCAGCGACCTCAAAGAAGAGCTTTCTAAAGTAGTCTGGCCGACTCGGCAACAACTACTCAGCGAATCGGCTGCCGTAATTTTAATGGTCAGCCTAGTAGCAGTCGTCATCTATCTCGTGGATAACTTCTTCTCTTGGGGTGCAGGAAAGGTATTTGGATGAGCGTTTCAGAAGAGCGATCGCAAGAATCGCAAGAGTTAGAGCAAAAAGAAGAACAAGCGAAAGTGGCTCGCTGGTATGCAGTGCAAGTGGCTTCTGGCTGTGAAAAGCGAGTCAAAAACAACTTGGAGCAGCGAATACGGACTTTCGATGTCGCTGATCGCATAATTCAAATAGAAATTCCCAAAACGCCAACGGTCAAAATGCGTAAAGATGGGAGCCGCCAACACGGCGAAGAAAAAGTCTTCCCCGGCTACATTTTAGTCAGAATGCTCATGGACGACGATGCTTGGCAAGTCGTGAGAAACACGCCCAACGTCATTAACTTTGTTGGAGCCGAGCAAAAGCGTCACTATGGTAGGGGACGAGGGCACGTAACGCCAGTTCCCCTCTCTGTGTCTGAAGTGGAGCGCATATTCAAACAAGCGGAAGAGCAAGAACCCGTCGTCAAAATCGATATGGAAGTGGGAGACAAGATTTTAGTTCTCTCAGGCCCATTCAAAGATTTTGAAGGGGAAGTGATCGAATTCAGCCCAGAAAGAAGCAAATTAAAAGCCTTGCTCTCTATTTTTGGGCGAGATACACCAGTAGAATTGGAATTTAACCAGGTTGAGAAACAAAGCTAGCGATGGCAAAGAAAGTTGTTGCAATTATTAAATTAGCGCTTCCAGCAGGAAAAGCTAACCCTGCTCCTCCGGTCGGCCCGGCATTGGGTCAGCACGGTGTCAATATCATGGCATTCTGCAAAGACTACAATGCAAAAACCGCAGATCAAGTAGGGATGATTATTCCCGTAGAAATTTCGGTTTATGAAGACCGTAGTTTCACCTTCGTTCTCAAAACCCCGCCTGCATCGGTATTAATCCGCAAAGCAGCCGGAGTCGAGAGAGGTTCCAACGAACCCAACAAAAAGAAAGTGGCGACCATCACTCGCGATCAATTGCGACAAATCGCCGAAACCAAAATGCCCGATCTCAACGCCAACGACATCGAAGCGGCGATGAAGATCGTAGCAGGCACCGCTCGCAACATGGGCGTTAACATCAAAGAATAGGATCGGTGACTCAATCAATTCAAAATTCTTTCATTCAAAATTACGAATTACGAATTACGAATTACGAATTAACTAACTGGTAACTGGTAACTGAACACTGTACAAGGGGAGAGGCATAGCTTCGTTATTGACCCTACGGAGATAACAAATGGGAAAAAAACTATCGCGCCGATTCAGAGAAGCGCTAGCAAAAGTAGAAGATAAACCCTACGAACCTTTAGAGGCACTCAAGCTCCTCAAAGAAACAGCAACAGCTAAATTTAACGAAACGGCTGAAGCGCACGTTCGCTTGGGAATCGACCCCAAATATACAGACCAACAATTGCGAACCACCGTATCCTTTCCCAAAGGAACCGGACAAACTGTTCGAGTAGCGGTCATTGCCAGAGGGGAAAAAGTACAAGAGGCCAATAGTGCCGGGGCAGATATTGTCGGTTCTGAAGAACTTATCGACGAAATCCAAGGGGGAATGCTGGATTTTGAGGTACTGATCGCAACCCCAGACATGATGCCCAAGGTGGCTAAATTAGGTCGTTTACTCGGGCCTCGCGGATTGATGCCTTCTCCCAAAGGCGGTACGGTCACGACGGATTTAGCAGGTGCGATCGCAGAATTTAAAGCAGGAAAACAGGAATTTCGGGCTGACAGAACGGGCATCGTCCATGTTATGTTTGGTAAGGCATCCTTCAGTGCCGAAGACCTGTTAGTCAACTTAAAAGCCTTACAAGAAACTATCGATCGCAACCGCCCTTCTGGTGCTAAAGGTCGTTACTGGCGCAGCATTTATGTCTCCGCCTCGATGGGGCCTTCTATCCAAGTGGATATCAACACACTGCGCGACCTCAAACAGGCAGAGGCCTAGCGAAGCGCTAGAAAAATAACTATTTATCGGATCGAACCGAAGACAGCAGGTGCAACTTGCTTAATATCCTGCCGAGGTAGATGCCAAACAGTCTTACTGTGCCCTCAACCCATTGGGCAAACAGTATGCAGGCAATCAGACAACCCCGGCAACCACGCTAGGGGTTTCTTTTTTTGCCGATGGAGCGAATTCCCCAAAAACTTAAGGAGGTGAGAACAGAATGGGGAGAACTAAAGAAAATAAAGAAGCAGTAGTAGACGATCTTAAGGAAATCTTTAAAGACGTACAACTCGCCGTCGCGATCGACTATCAAGGGCTATCAGTCGCTGAAATTACGGATTTGCGGAAGCGCTTGCGTCCTATTGGTGGCACCTGCAAGATTGCCAAAAACACCCTAATGCGGATTGCAGTCGAAAGCGACGATAACTGGCAGCCCATCCAAGAGTTTCTCAAGGGATCTACTGCCTTAATGCTCGTCAAAGAAGACGTTGGAGCAGCAATCAAAGCTTACAAGGGCTTCCAAAAAGACAAAAAGAAAACCGAACTACGCGGTGGTGTCATGGAAGGTCGCGCCTTATCCAAAGCTCAGGTTGAGGCACTGGCTGACTTGCCCTCTAAGGAACAACTGATTGCTCAAATCGCTGGTGCGCTCAATGCTCTGGCGACCAAAGTTGCGGTGGGGATCAACGAAGTTCCCTCTTCTTTGGCACGCGGACTCAAAGCTTATGCCGAGAAAGATCGAGGCGATGCTGCTGCTTAGTGAGAAGAAAAACAACTGTCTACTTACCTTCACTCAATTAACAACCTATAAGGAGATAATCTAATGTCTGCTGCAACCGATGAAATTTTGGAGAAACTAAAGTCCCTAAGTTTGTTAGAAGCTGCCGAGCTAGTCAAACAAATTGAAGAAGCCTTCGGCGTTAGTGCTGCTGCTCCTGCTGGCGGGATGATGATGATGCCTGCTGGTGCTGGTGCTGCTGCTGCTGCTGAACCTGTCGAAGAGAAGACCGAATTTGATGTCATTCTTGAAGAAGTACCTGCCGATAAGAAGATTGCCATTCTCAAAGAGGTACGTGCTATAACGGGTTTAGGTCTTAAAGAAGCCAAAGATTTGGTTGAAGCAACTCCCAAACCCATCAAAGAAGGCACCAAGAAAGAAGATGCAGAAGAGATCAAGAAAAAGCTCGAAGCCGTTGGTGCAAAAGTCAGCGTGAAGTAATTATTGCTGAAGATTTTAATCGGGGCAGGCCAGTCAAGTCTGCCTTTTTTCTTATTTTAAAATAAAAGAGATTGCGCCTGCCAGCCCCCAAGGGAGATTGTATGCCGCTTACTCACAAGCGTGCCGACCGAGTGGTCTTATACAACATCAGTTGGCAACATTTTGAAAATTTGCTTGGCGATTTAAGAGAAAGTCGTGGGGCAAGAGTTGCCTACGATCGCGGAACGTTAGAAATTATGACTCCCCTACCCGAACACGAATATTACAAAGAAGTCATCGGGGATGCCATTAAGGAAATCGCTGAAGTTTTAGAGCGAGACTATGAAAGTTTAGGCTCAACTACATGGAAGCAAAATACTTACCAAGTAGGGGTGGAACCAGATAACTGTTTTTATTTTCAAAATGAGGCGCAGATCCGAGGCAAGTTAGCGATCGATCTCAGCCAAGATCCCCCGCCAGATTTAGTCTTGGAGATCGATGTTACCAGTAAGTCTCTCAGCCGTTTCCCGATCTACGCCCGTTTGCAAGTGCCGGAAATTTGGTGCTATGGTGATGGCGAACTGAAAATTTACCAGCTTAAGAATGGGGAATATATTGACGCAGAAACCAGTTTAGTATTTCCCATGCTTTCTCTTCAAGAACTTCCTACTTTAATTGAGCAAAATCGTACTGCGGGAAGACGAGCAATCCGTAAAGCAGTGGGTGATTGGACGAGGAAGCAGCTAGCTTAGTACTGGATTTCATAAATCCGTGACGAAATTATCGGCGTGCTGATAAGGTTTTGGATGATGTTATATCGCTACGAACTTGTGAAATTCTGTACTTAGTCACAGTGTAAGTTTTTACTAGTTATACAAACAGTAATACCTTCCCTTGAGCGCCATCAATTTCTCGTGAGTTCCCATCTCGGCAATCGTGCCATTTGCCATCAGAACGATCGCATCGGCATTTTTAACGCTGCTGAGGCGGTGAGTAATGAAAAATACGGTGCGGCCTTTGAATGCTTCCATTAAATTGTGGCAAACCCGTTGTTCGGTTTCGTAGTCGAGGGCGCTGGTTGCTTCGTCGAGAATGAGCAAGCGAGGGTTTTGTAAAACGGTACGTGCGATCGCAATTCGCTGTCGCTGCCCGCCAGAAAGTGAGGCTCCCCGTTCCCCGACTTGGCTATTGTACCCATTGGGCATATCCTCGATAAAGTCGTGAGCATCAGCAATTTTAGCCGCCCTGATAATGTCTTCAGTAGACGCTTCTGGGTTGTTGAGGGCAATATTTTCGTAAATCGTTCCCTCGAACAGCAAAGGGTTTTGCGGAACAATCCCCATCTGACGGCGCAGTGAATATAATTCGACCTTACTAATGTCGTAACCATCCACCAGAATTCGACCGCCATTGGGTTCGTAAAAACGCGGCAGAAGCTTGGTCAGCGTACTTTTCCCAGAACCACTTTGCCCCACCAGTGCCACAAAAGACCCCGCCGGAACGTCTAAATCGATCTGATTGAGTTGCAAGGGGCCGCTTTGTGCGAAGCGGAAGGCAATGTTTTCGTATTGCACTGCACCTTTGATAATCGGCATAGGAAGGTTGCTGCGGGCTTCAGGCGGAGATTCTTGGGTATAATTGAGGATATCGCCGAGGCGTTCGATAGAAAGGGCAGTTTCCTGGAAATTTTGCCACAGTTGAGAGAGTCGAAGTAAGGGACTGGTTACATAACCAGCAATAATGCGAAAGGCAATCATTTCCCCTAGCGTTAATTCCTGCTTGAGAACGAGATACGCTCCTACCCACAGCACTAATAAACTAGACGTTTTGTTGAGAAAATCGCTGAAAGAGCTAAGTGTTGTCCCTAGCTTAACGGCTTTAAATCCGGCGGAAACATAATAAGCATAGCGCTCTTGCCAAGACATACGCGATCGCAATTCCATCGTCTGCGATTTGACCGTTTCAATGCCATTGAGAAGCTCTACCAAATAAGAATGAGTCTCTGCGTTGCGTTCAGCTTTTGTCCGCAGCATCCGCCGCAAAATTGGCGAGAAGACCACCGTCAGCAAAATAAATAGCGGCACAATTGATAGAGATGCCGCCGTCAACATAGGGCTATAAAAGACCATCACCACGATATAGATAATCGAGAAGACGATATCTAATACCACTGTCAAGGCAGTTCCCGTCAAGAAAGAACGAATTTTTTCCAACTCCTGAACCCGCGTCGCCAATTCTCCAACAGTCCGCTTGCCAAAATAGCTCATGGGAAGGCGCAACAAGTGATCGATAACAATCGAACCAAGGGTTAAATCAATGCGGTTGGTGGTGTCGGAGAAAAGATAGGTACGTAAACTGGTTAGCAGTGCCTCA
>CAYTUO010000258.1:0-6714 GCA_964441015.1 uncultured Pleurocapsa sp. | reverse complement strand
CCTGTTTCTATAATCTTGCCATTTTCTAAAACAATAATCCGGTCTGCAAGTTTAGCTAACGCTAAGCGATGGCTGATAACAACCGCTATTTTATCAGTAGCAATCTTGCCAAAGAGCTGGTAAATCTCGTGTTCGGTTTTCGGATCGAGTGCGCCTGTAGGTTCGTCAAAAATTAAGAGTTCCGCAGGCGATAATCGCATTAAAGCACGAGCGATCGCGATTCTTTGCCACTGTCCTTCCGATAAATCCACCCCACCTTCTAATTGTCTACCCAATGGCATCTCTAAGCCTTGAGGAAAGTTTTCCACCGTCTTGATAATACCTGCTGCTATCAGTGCATCTTTGATAGCGCGATCGTCTTGCAGTGAGGGTAAGTAACCAAAGCCGACATTTTCGCGCACGGTAGCCGGAAATCGAGCGTAATCTTGCATGACTACTGCAATGCGCGCATATAGCTCGTCTAATTCAATCTCGCGTAAGTCTCGCCCGTTCCAGAGAATTCTGCCACTTAGCGGATCGTAAAGACGACAGAGCAACTTAGCCAGGGTTGTTTTGCCCGCACCATTTTCTCCAACTAAGGCGATCGTTTCATTTGGCTGAATTGTTAGGTTGATGTTTTGGAGAATCTTTCTGTTACTACCGGGATAAGAGAAAGATAAGTTCTCGATTTGGATTCCCGCTTGCTTGGCGATCGCATTGTTTTTCCAAGGCAATTTTTGAGCGTCGCTCTTTTTTTTCTGGGGTAAATATAACGGCAATTTGGGGGTCAATTCTAACAGTTGAAATATCGGACGAATTCCTAAAACGATATCGTACAAATCCGAGGCATTATTAATTAGTAAATACAAGCTATGACGAACTTGTAATATCAAACCAGCATAGAGAGCTAGATCGCCTAAAGTATAAATTCCTCGCAACGCGCCCATCACCACATAAACATAGGGAAAGGCTACTCCGAACCCACTAACTATTGACCAGGTAATTACCAGCAATGTCCCTTTTCGACGGACTCGCTGCATTGCTTTAAACATTCGATCAAAAAGATTTTGCCATCGCGCTAACAAGAATGGTTGGAGGTGAAATAAGCGTAATTCTTTAGCGTAAGCTTCACCCATTAAGACATTTTTATACAAATTCAATTGGCGGGAAAGACTTACCTGAGTCTCTTCAACTTTCCAGCTTTGCTTTCGGTATTTTAATTCTATATAAACTGATGGGGCAACAGAGGTAAATAAAATTAGCGGTACCCACCAAGCAATCGAGAGCGAGAGGAAAATAGCAGGGATTAAGATAAAGCAACCATGCAAGGTGGTGACGATAATAAAAGATAAGTTCTGAAGTCGTTCTACTCCCTTTTCTGTCAACTGAACGAGGTTCAATAATTCAGGCGTTTCAAATAAAGCAATATCGGGAAAATAAGCAACTTTATTAAGAACAAGACGATGAGCGAAACCTTGAACGCGATCGCGCAGGCTAGCAAAAACTAAGTTGGCGATCGCGTTCATCAATTCGGTTAAGAGATTGAGGAATATTAATCCCCCGATGCTCCATAGCAAAAGCGGCTCTTGTAGAATAAGAGCGATCGGGTTTGCTGTGGTAAATTTTCCTAGAAACTGGGAGGTTTTATCGATAATAATTTTGCTAAGAAAAAGTGAACCTGCTGGTCCAGAACCACTAATTATAGTCAGTAAGATAAGGATGCGTAACTCAGTAGGGGCTGACTGAATTACTAACAGCAGGCTACGCTGAAAAGTTTGAATTAGACTGAATTGGCTCGGTTGCACTTAAGGTTCAATAATGACTTTGATTTAAAGATTTTACTTAATAATAAATATTGTTGTATTTAGTTATTAAATTGATTGCAAATGGTACACAATAGAATTGTAGAGGCATTCTAGTTGATTACTATGTTTAAGCAAAGTTTAGACCCTTCAACAAAGCTGCTAAGACAGCTAGCCAAAACCGATAAACGACTCCCCTATCGCAAACCTGAAGTTTATTCGCTTGGTTCTCTCGAACAGGTTCAAGCGTACTACGAAGGCAATATGGTTGACGGACCTGACAGTGTTTACTATTACAACGGTTAATTGTTCAGGTGAGGAATTGACAAAATTAAACCAAAGATAATGTCATAGTTTGTAGCTGTGCTATAACATTCAAGCGCAACTACAAAGTTTTCATTAGTGTTCTCTAACTCACTTGCCAAACACTTACGAAACCTCCTTCGGACAATCAGATATCTCGCCAGTAGGCAGGATAGTGTTGCAAAGCTTGGCTTTATTGATATTGATAACTGCTCCTTTGGCACCTGTAAGGTCAGCGCCTGTAAGGTCAGCGCCCGTAAGGTCAGCGCCTGTAAGGTCAGCACCCGTAAGGTCAGCGTCTGTGAAGTTAGCCTCCCTAAGATCGGCATCAACTAGCTTGGCTTTAGTGAGATCGACTCCACTGAGGTCAGTTTCACGTAAAGCCAAGAGAGTTCTATCTATGTCACTTTTGTATTCTTTAAAGACTTCATCGAGGGCTTGACGAGTTTCTAGGGGTAGGTTGCTTAAATCCAACCCAGGTTTGACCTCGATCGCCCCTTTTTTCATCAGCTTATCTTTTATTTCCTGACGTTCATCGGAAATCTCTTTACTAGCCTCGTTACTGGATCTCGGTCTAAAATCCATAGTCTCACCATACACAGCCCCTTTGAGATCGGTTTTTTTATCTAACTCAACGTATTCGAGCCGGGCATCAATCAAATTAACTCGCCGTAGAATAGTGCGCTTGAGAATAGCATAACGGAGGTCGGCGTTTTTCAGGTTGGCTTTTGTCAGATCCGCATCAGACAGATCGATTTCTGGTAGACGGGCATTTTTTAGATCGGCGGCATTCAGATGTGCCCCTCTCAAGTTAGCTCTTGAGAAATTAGCCTTTCTGAGGATAGCTCTTGTCAGTTGAATTCCCTCTAAGTCTAATTTCTCATCTGTTTTCTCATCTGTAAGAGTACTAAGATTTATTCCTTCTAAAAAAGATTCCAACGGTTGGTTTGGTCGCTTGCTATCTTCTGGATTTATAAAACCTAATTTTGACTCTTCTAAAAAAGTTAGTAAGAGTTGTCGTCGTTCTGGATTATGTCTAGTTCCAGGGATACAGTGTATGTTTAAAATCTTTACAGGTAAACACATCATGCCATCATTTCTGCTTAGAGAACGCAGCGTGTTTTCTGTTACAGAGAGTGCAAGACTTTTTACTTGACTATATTTAGCTTCTTGCTTTTTAAATTCTTCAGTTATATTCTCGTCATGATTATTCTGAATTTTCTTCTTAAGATGCTCCTTGGCTAGGTAAGTAGCATGTAACTCATCCTTAATCAAGAAAACTTCCATTGAGGTCAAATATTTATCTAGTAACTCATCATAATAGCGCTGCCCTGAAATGTAATTACCTACTATAGTTATTATTAGAGTAACCAGAGTAGATGCCCCTATTATTTTTCCTAGATCTTTGACTATATTGCCAGCTTTTTTATAAAAAAATAAAAACAATTTGTGCCTTATTTTTTGCAAATTTATTGAACGAATATTCAGTTCTAAAATTTTATATAAATCATCAAATTTCCAGACTCGATGACTAGATTGAATTCTTTGAGATACAGCAGATTTCTTTGGAATTCTATATTTCCGTTTCATCACTATCCCCTCTCTTCGATCGAGAGCCAAAATTCTCTCCAACTCAAATCAATGATTGTTTATGAATTGTCAAAATCAAACAAAAAAACCAGAAAAATAAAATAATTAACCTCGCTCTTCTCCAGTTCTATTTTAGCTTTAACTATAGCAATCACAAAAATAAATTTATAATTTGGTTACTTTAATTTACACAATGAAACTTTTTTTTAGGGGGAAAACTGAATGAAATTTAGTTAACTGTGGTCGTTATAGTTGACTAACACATCTACAATACTACATAGATGATATTGAAAACAGCAGTAAGGCAAACAAAATGACTATCTTGATGGGTAGAAATGTCAGTATTTATAGTCTTAATCGGGATGTCTTTTTGTTGGTTCGAGATGGGAGCGCCCAAATTCTGGATTTCAAGCGGGGGCAGTTTTATGGGCTAGATAAAATAGCTACCTCGATGGTGTCGCTAGTAATCGAAAAGGGAGTAGAAGAAACAGTTGACGAATTGACTCAAATCTACGACGCAACCGCCGAGCAATTACGATCTGACTTGACTCAACTTTTAGAAAATTTAGAGCAAAAACAGCTACTCGTGGCGACGGGGAAACAAAGCGATCGCAGTTGCCATTGGTTCTATTCCTGGAGAGAAAAAGCCCGCCAAATTATCAATCGCGCCTGTTTTTGGTTCTTAAAAACGATCGGCTCAATTCTGCGCCATCTACTCAACCCCGAACCCACCCCCAATCGCCTCGCGATCGAGCTATTGCTAATCCTAAGCTGGTTCAGCTTTCGCTTACTCGGATGGAGTCGGACGATTTCATTGTGGCAGAACTGGCACCGCGCGATCGCAACCATTGACTCCTCGCAAGCGGATCGTGCGATCGCGACAGTTGATCGTACGGTTCGAGAAGCTGCTGCTGCCAAGCTTTTCCTGCCAATGGTTTGTAAAGAACGAGCGCTGGTGGGCTATCATCTCCTCCGTACTTTTTATGGCTTACCGGCAACGTTAGTTATCGGCATCGATCCCTATCCGTTTCAAGTACACGCCTGGGTTGAGTGCGATGGCAAAGTGATTACTGACGCTCTAGAGCATTGCGAATCTTTTATTCCGGTGGTTAGATATTCTTGAGGGCAATAGTAGATAAAAGAATTGTTGCTCAGAAAAGCTCCCACGCTTTAGTTAAGAGATAATAGAAGTGTAGGTAGAGTCTGTATAAGAAGTGGCAGGCGAGTGGGTTGTTTTGGAAGCAGAAGTGAAGAAAGGCAAGTCTCGCTTGATCGAGGCATGAGCCTTGGGCAAAAGAAGGTTAGCTATGTCTAAGAAATTAGAAAGGAAATTAGGAATTGTTCGGCTAACTTATTACCAACCGGAACTTTACTCTTTTGGTTCTATCGAGCAGGTGCAATCTTATTACCAGGGGGCTTACCTCGAAGGACCTGATTCACAATACTGGTATAGCTAGTTAGTAACAGGGTAGAGATACGGCGTTGCCGATCTTTGGGTATGAAACGATGGCTAAAAGTTCGCTATTGCCTTCGGAATTTTGCAGAGCCATACCTTCATTCGACAACGCTAGAAATACTCAGTCCCTGTAGGGTTGAGGGACTAGCAAAATTATGCGATAGGGAGGTAAGGGAAAATGTTCGAGCGAAAAGATACCGTCTCAGAAGGCGTAAATGGGCAGAATTCTCCGCCACCTACACCTAAAACAGGACAGAGGCAAGTGGAATCAAAATCTTACCGATGGAAATGGGGGATTCAAGATAAAACATTTTGGGATTGGATGGATTTGTTGCTCGTCCCTATTCTATTGCTTGTAGCTACTTTTATTTTTAATTGGCAAGCTCAGGAAAGAGAAGAAGATGCTAATAGGCAAGCTAAGCAAAGAGAAGAAGAGATCAATAAAGAACGAAGAAAACAGGAAGTGGTGCAAAATTATCTGAGCAAGATGACAGAGTTGGTATCAACTGGAAAACTAATCGATCAAAAAGACCCAGCATTTAAAAGAACAAGTATAGCAGCCAAAGCTTTGACACAATCAGCATTAAGAGATGTAGATGAGGATGCTTGGCGTAAACGTCAAGTCTTAGAGTTCTTGTATAATGCACAATTAATCACTCAGGATCAGTCTGGCACTGAACTGAAACCCATAATTGATATGGCTGGTATCGATCTGTCTGGAGCAGATCTGCACAGCCTCGTCTTGGGACCGCCAGATCTAGAGCCTATTATTAACCTCAGCCTAGCTAATCTAAGTAAGGCTGACCTAAATCATTCCACACTGAGGCAAGCTAAGCTGGAAAAGATTCGGCTAACAGAATCTATATTGGAAGCGGCTGATCTAAAGAAAGCTCACTTGGAAAGAGCTAACTTGGAAAAGGCTAACTTGAGAGGAGCTAATTTGGAAGGAGCGGATCTGAGTTATGCCAATCTGACAGGTGCTGACTTGCAAGGGGCTAACCTAAGTGGGGGACTGTCGAATACGAATGTCCGTGATGCTAGGCTGAATGGTGCTGATTTAACTGGGGCTAATTTAAGAGGTGCCAACTTGGCTAATGCTTACCTCAACGGTGCTGATTTAACTAGGGCTGACCTAACGAGTGCCGACCTAAAGACTGCTGAAATAGTAGGTGCAAAATTGTGTCAAACCACTATGCCTGAAGGGACAGTTGAGTATAGCGGCTGTCCTGGACAAGCGAAGTGATAGGACGATATTGGGTTAGACATGAGAAGCGGATTTGAAGTCATCCTAGCAGCAACCGGAAAAGCTCAATTCGATCTATTTCCTCCAGAAACCCCGCTAGTAACCTTCGCACGAGACGCTATAAACCGATAGGGCGACAGAGGTAAATAAAATTAGCGGTATCCACCAAGCGATCGAGAGCGAGAGGAAAATATGTGCGATCTCGCCCTTGGCGAGTGCCTGCGGCAGCGTGGTTGGACACCCTGAGAATGAAAATTCATGGCTTAAGCGGACTGAAATTTTAATACTCTCTCTGTTATCATTCAAATAAAATTATGAAACCTTCTTGCTTAAAATGATTG
>CAYTUO010000257.1:0-6747 GCA_964441015.1 uncultured Pleurocapsa sp. | reverse complement strand
CTCGCTTACATAGTCCACTTATGACTGACTTATATCGCGAAGAAATCCTCGACCTACTCTGTCAGCCTCAATATGTCGGTTCCTTACCAGAGTATACTCGCCCTGGCTTCCTCGATCCCTACAATCGCGGCACTGGCAACCCGCCAGAAAGACTGATGCGTTTCAATCAATTCCATATAGACCAAACGAATTGTCCTGGAAGGGTAGAAGGATTGTGGATTCTTACCCAACTTGCCCGTTGGGGATATGCGCCCTTCCCCAGAAACTGGATCGAAATTCTCGAACGGGTGCGTCGTCCCGATCTTTTTGGCGAAGCTTGTCGCCAGTTGGGTTTTCCCGATATCGAAAGCGATCGCCACAGTTTTGCGCTATTTGATGGGATGATATTTGACCCAGACGATCCAATTAGTTATTTAAATCGGCTTAGCATTAAGCGTGAATTCCGCGTCTCAGAAATCCTAATTGATGAAACCGTAAGTAATCAGTAATCAGTAATCAGTAAAAGCTTTAAAAATATCAGTCGTTAAACAATGCAAGCAATTACCAATACCGAACAACAGCCAGTCAAAAACGCTCAACCTTTACTCTCAATTGAGGGAGTTTCCAAAGTTTATCTCACACCTAATGGCTCTTATACCGTATTAGACGGCATCGATCTGACCGTTTCTGAGGGCGAATTTGTCTGTCTGATCGGACACTCTGGCTGCGGAAAATCGACCCTGCTGAATATGGTGTCTGGATTTAATCAGCCGACAACAGGAGAGGTACGACTACAAGGTCAACTGATCACCCAACCCGGGCCTGATCGCATGATGGTCTTCCAAAACTACTCTCTGCTACCTTGGAAAACGGCTTTTGAAAACGTCTATCTGGCAGTCAATCGAGTTTATCCCGACAAATCTAAAGTGGAGAAAGTGGCCATTGTCGAAGAACATTTGGCCATGGTGGGATTGACAGAAGCGGCTCAAAAAAAGCCCGCCCAGTTGTCAGGAGGAATGAAACAAAGAGTCGCGATCGCCCGCGCTTTAGCCATTCGTCCCCAAGTGTTGATTTTAGACGAACCTTTTGGGGCCTTAGATGCCATTACCAAAGAGGAATTACAAGACGAACTGCTCAAAATTTGGCGGGATCATCATTTGACAGTTCTCATGATCACCCACGACATCGATGAAGCCCTCTATTTAGCCGATCGCTTGGTAATGATGACCAATGGCCCCTCTGCTAAGATTGGTGAAATATTAAACATACCTTTTCCCCGTCCTCGCGTTCGTTCTCGCCTCCTCGAAGATCCCACCTACTACGAACTGCGTAACTACGCCCTGGATTTCCTCTATCATCGTTTTGCCCATTCCGAAGATCCAACAGAAGCCCAAACAAATCCCCAACCAAAAAGCAATCCTGCTCTCAAAACAGCAGCAATTGTGGGTGGACTGGCAGCAGTTGCCTTAGTCGGGTTTGGATTGGTACAGTCATTGACTCCCAAACAACCGCAAACACCCACTCCGCAAGAATCCCCTATCGGCTGGTAAGCTAATCAGCATCCAAATGAAAACTGCTATATAGCGAGTCTATTTGATTTGTGACAAGTAGGGCGACCATCTTGGTCGCGTTTTAGGTGCGTGAGGGAAAGGCTTGAATGCACCTTAGCTTAGTTACATTTTTAACCTATTATTAATCAAGATTTAACTAAGTTATCGTATGGCAGAGTAACGCGATGATACAAGCAGGAACCCTGGTTCGGGTAATTTACCCCGATTACGCAGCAGGGCTTCTAGGACGCATTCAGGCTCAGGAAACGTCGGGACGTTGGATAGTCAAGTTAGAGGAAAATCCGCTTGAGAATAGTGAGGAACCTCTATTTCTGTCTTTAGAAGAGGAAGATTTTGAAATTATTGAACCAGAAGAAAATAGTTAATAGCTCTGAAAATAGCAGTCTGTAGAGCAAGCTTATCCGCTTCAGAAGATAGAGGACTTCAGGCAAAGGTAGAATATTGGGTTAGGGACATTACCCTTCAACCAAAACATTATCTCAGAGCCAACACTCGATATGATCGCTAATTCAATTCGTACGCTTTTCATCAGCAGAGATCCCCCTTATCCACCAATTAGTGGAACCTCTTTACGCATCTGGCAGAACGTCAACATCATGAGACGATATGGCCCAGTTGCATTTTTTACTTCTTGTCGATGGGAGCCTACGAATACATCTCTTCCCAAGATTGATGTTTGGCGACACTACAATGTTGACAGACCCCGCTCTTGGAGCGAACAGCTAGAACGCAAAATTTGGTGGCTGCGTCCTTTTGGACATCCAACTGTAGATTGGGTTTACGCCAATATTGGAGCTAGGCAATTAGATGAATTACTCGCCGAATTTAAGCCCGATCTCACAATTTTTGAAGAAGTGTGGATGCACCGCTATCTAAGTGTTGTTCAGCGTTATCCCTGTCGCACGATTCTTCTGGAACATAACATTGAAGCTTCCATTTTCGAGGCCAAATATGCTTCGGATAAGAGTTTGAAAGCTAAGCTAAAAAAAAGGGTTGAATTCCCTAAA
This sequence comes from uncultured Pleurocapsa sp., assembly GCA_964441015.1. GTDB lineage: Bacteria > Cyanobacteriota > Cyanobacteriia > Cyanobacteriales > Microcystaceae > Hydrococcus. Next base: position 4,190 of record CAYTUO010000257.1, on the reverse strand, counting down.
GTTAAGTCAATCGAGTCAAACTTCGTTCGTCAAGTTGATCGCGTTTGGGTTTGTAGCGATCGCGATGCTCAGTTACTCAATCAGTTATATGGGCAGACATCTCCCGTACAAGTCATTCCCAACGGAGTTGATATAGCCTATTATCAGGATGTCTACTCAGGCCAGTGTGACCTTCCAAACGGCTTAGAGGAAAAACATCGCAATATTCTTTTTCTCGGTCAGCTTTCCTATGCTCCTAATACAGAAGCGGTTGAATTACTCATCAATGCCATTTATCCTCGTCTGCGGGAGACTTATCGGGACTGTCGTCTTCTACTGGTAGGAGCTAGACCAACTGAGAGTATGTTAGCAGCCGCTCGACGAGAGCCTGGGATTGTCGTTACTGATCAAGTTCCAGATGTCCGACCCTATTTAGCAGCATCTAGTCTGATGGTAGTTCCCTTAAACAAGGGAGGAGGCACTCGTCTAAAAATTCTAGAAGCTTTTGCGGCTGGATGTCCTGTCGTCAGCACTACCAAAGGAGCAGAGGGATTAAGCGCTAAAGATGGAGAGCATCTGCTAATTAGAAATAGTATTGATGAGATAGTTGCTGGCATTTCCCAACTGTTGTCCGATCGCTCTGTTGGAGAAACTTTGGCACGTTCTGCCTACGAGTTTGTCAAAGCACAATACTCCTGGGAAGCAATTAATCAACGAGTAGAAGCATCCATTCAAGAACTGTTTTAGTCAATGCGTACTCTTTTTATTACTAAAGAAACCCCTTATCCACCGATGAGCGGAGTCGCTTTACGCAACTGGCAGAATATCAACATAATGATGAAATATGGCTCTGTGGGGGTTTTTTCCTTTGCCCAAGGCAAGTTGACCTCCGAAGCGCCTCCAGGGACTGAGCTATGGCATCATTACAATCTGGCTACTCCTCTTTCTGTGTGGGAACAATGGGAACGTCAAGCTTGGTTAATTCGTGCTAAAGCGCATCCCGATACTGATTACTTTTATCGACGAACAGCCGCTCAAGAGTTAGCCAAAATCCTAGCAACATTTGCCCCCAACTTGGCGATCTTTGAGGAAATATGGTTATATCGTTACCTAAAATTAGTCAAGCGTCACGGTTGTCGTGTCATCTTTGACGAACATAATATCGAAGCGGAGCTTTTTCTGCAAAAACACGGTGCATTAAAAATGAGGCTTCCCCGACTTAAATCTATCGAGTCAGATTTTATTCGTCAAGCCGATCTCGTTTGGGCGTGTAGCGATGAAGATGCTCTCCTACTTAAGAGTCTCTACGGACAAAAATTTAACCCTTTTGTAGTTCCTAACGGGATTAATGTCGCTTTTTACGATGAGGTTCGCCTTGAACGATGTCCTCCGGTTAGTGGTTTAGAAGAGAAAAATCGGAATTTAATTTTTTTAGGAACTTTTTCTTATCCTCCTAATCAAGTCGCAGCCAAGTTGCTCATAGATAAAATCTATCCCCGACTTAAGAAAATTTATCCTGAGTGTCGTCTTCTCTTGGTGGGCCGCAGTCCAACTCAAAATATGCGTCAAGCTGCTGAGATAGATCGAGGAATTGTTGTCGCAGCAAACGTTCCAGACGTTCGACCTTATTTAGCTGCTGCTAGCATTGCGATCGCTCCTTTACTGCAAGGCGGAGGAACACGACTAAAGATTTTAGAAGCCTTTGCAGCAGGTTGTCCAGTGGTTAGCACGACCAAAGGGGCAGAAGGACTAGAAGCGATCGATGGAGAACACCTGCTCATCAGAGATGAAGTTGACGAGTTAGTCGAGGGAATTTGTCAACTTTGGTCAGATCCTTTCCTAGCCCAAAAACTTACTAATTCTGCTTATCAACTTGTTAAAACTAAATACTCTTGGGAAGCTGTCGGCAGGAGCGTAGACAAATCAATTCAACACTTGCTATAGCAGTTCTCATGATTGATGAGGTACAGAAGCCTTAGTTTTAGGGAACACTTAACAGGGAACGGGGAATAGCACGGAGAATGTGTAATTAATTTTGTTTAGGCACTTAGCATGGAAATACTTTAGTTAGCCGGATAAAAAATAACCTTTTTATTTAGCAAAAGTTCTAGAAATTTTTTGGGCAGCTTTTTGCAATAAGCGATTTACTTTTGTCAAAGAGTTAGGGGGAGTTAATGTTTGAGGTCTTAGTTCTGGCTGCTTGAGAAAACGGTAATAGAGAAAGATATCTTTATAGCGAATATCTGCATCTTCTCCCTGACACAAACAAGCAAAATCTCTTGACGAATAGTTCATGTAATGAATGCGATGAATGGGTTTTAATCCTTGCTCGTTGTAGAGAACATTATCGATAGTCACAAAAGGATCTTTATCGGCACAGTTTCCCGTTCTATCTTTGCCATCAGGACTGAGAGTAAAATTATAAATCGGGCGATCGCACCGGAGAGTCAGATAACAAAATAGAAAGGCATCATCCCACCAACGCTTCACCCATGCAATTTCTTCTTTGTCGATCAATAGCTCTTTTAATGTCGATAGTTCTTGTTGGTTAAATATTCCCAATTTTGAGCAAAAAAAACTAGAGCAATGGAGTTTTGGACGAACGTTTTCTTCCTGATAAATACCAGTTTTTACTATCAGAGGAATATCGAGAGCCGCCTTGGGTTCTGGTTTTCGATGTTCCCAATCATCAAAGACAAAATCATAGGTATCTAGCTTTTCAAACATCGCCGTTAACGGCTTCATAGCTAAACTGTCGGCATCATAATAAACAAACTTTTCAAAAGGGCCGTCAAAGGCAACAAATTTTCGATGATGTCCTTTTCCCCAAGGCGGACGACTCAAGGATTTTTTCTTAGCATCTGGATGAGCTTCCCAAACGTCCTGGATAAAATTTTCCCAGCGTTCAATCGCATTCCAGTTATCAAATAAGGTGACATTTTTTCTGGAATTAATCTCTTGTTTGACTCGTTCTAGTCTATTATCGAAGGGGATAACGCAAATTGGAAGATCGGAACTAACATTAACTTCAATACTATTAAGCAAAGCCACCAATTGATCGAATACGACATCATTCGCTAAAGTATAAATTCCTTGTGAAGGCATCGAAAATACTCCTAAATTGAGTCAGCAAGCACTAGCGAGATTATAAACCGTAGTATAGTCTAATTGATCGAGCGATCTTTGTTATACTCCACGGAGTTTGAGCGGTAAGTTTGTCAATCTAAAATCTATATTCAATTACTATGCCTCAGATTGCTGCTATTATTTGTACGCATAACCGCGATAAGTATTTAGGGGCCGCCATAGATAGTCTACTGATTCAAGATTGCGAAGATTTTGAAATTTTAGTCGTCGATAATGGCTGTACTGATCGCACCAAAGAAGTCATAGAATCCCGTCTATCTCACCCTCGACTCAAATACATTTATGAACCCGTCCTCGGTTTGTCAGTTGCCCGCAACACGGGAGCTAGAGAAACAACTTCACCGATTCTCGCCTATCTCGATGACGATGCCGAAGCAAGTCCCCAATGGTTGAGGGTACTGATAGAAGCCTATCATAACAATGAAAAACTGGCGATCGCGGGCGGTAAAGTGACCCTCATTTGGCCCGATGGCATAATCCCTCCTAACTGGATTTCTGCTGATATGGCAGGGGGACTAGGCGCTTACGATCTCGGCGATCATCTTGTTTATATTAACCAACCCGGTTTAACCCCCAGAGGCTTAAATTATTCCCTCCGGCGAACCTTTCTCGAACAAATGGGCGGTTTTGATGCTAACTTAGGGCGAGTTGGCAAAAAGTTGCTATCTAACGAAGAGTTATACATGACAGAATTAGCTCTTCAAAATGGTTGGCAGGTTGCCTATCTCCCCGATGCCTTAGTCGCTCACAACGTCGCACCAGAACGTTTAAAACCAAGCTGGTTCTTGCGTCGTAGTTGGTGGCAAGGAGTCAGCGAATGCTATCGAGAAGAAATTGCAGGCCGCACGGGAATCGGTCAACTAGGACGCGGTGGAGAACGTTTGGTGCGGGGATTGTATAAATCGTTGAAATATATCAAAGATCCTGCCCTGCGTTTTGACAATCTCCTCTATGCTTATGGTCAAATCGGTTATCTGAGTTCGGCTATTCAAACTATGCTATCTAAAAAAGGAAATGGAAAGTAGGGGACTGACGATTGGAGATTGGATAGAAGAACTACTATT
>CAYTUO010000256.1:0-6756 GCA_964441015.1 uncultured Pleurocapsa sp. | reverse complement strand
AGAGGAATTGCCCCTTCTTTCACTTCTAGACGAAGCTTTGGACAGCCATCTTTTCCAAATTCTTGGCGACTTGAAGTCATTAAAGATTGCGGAACTTTTGCACAACTGTAACCTAGAGACATATCGGGCTGAATGTTAGTTATTTTTGTCATATCCGTGATTAGTGATTAGTGATTAGTGATTAGTGATTAGTGATTGGGAGATCTAGATATAGGTTATCTTAAATAACTTCTCCGTTATCCCAGTCACCTTCTCACCTTCTCACCTTCTCACCAGTCATCAGTCACCTTCTCACCTTCTCACCAGTTACCAGTCACCTTCTCACCTTCTCACCAGTTACCAGTCACCTTCTCACCTTCTCACCTTCTCACCTTCTCACCAATCACATGAAAATCATTTCAGGTTACACAAATTTGCAGGTTATCGATCGCGATAGTAGAACAATTATCTATCGAGGCGATCGGGAGCGTGACGACCAAACTTTTATCTTGAAAACCTTTCAAAGTGAATCTCCTACACCAGGGGAAATGGCTCGACTCCAACATGAATATCAAATGACTAAGGAGTTACCTATCCCAGGGATTCTTACTCCTGAAGATTTTCTCGTGATTGATCGCTATCCTGTTCTGGTTTATCAAAATTTTCCTGGTCAGACGCTGAAACAATATTTACAAACTCATCAATTAACTATTAAAGATTTTTTAAAAATTGCTCTTCAAATTGTAGAAATTATTCAAGAAATTCATCACCATGAAATTATTCATAAAAATCTAACGCCTCAGTCAATTTGGATAGACCCTGCAACTGGGCAAGTTAAAATTACTGATTTTAGTTTAGCATCGCCTTTTTCTCAAGAGGATAGAGTTTCTGGCCTTCTCGAATCATTCAAGGAAAATCTTGCCTATCTATCTCCCGAACAGACAGGGCGCATGAATCGCACCATTGATTACCGCACGGATTTTTATTCTTTAGGAATTATTTTTTATGAAATGTTAGCCAGATCTTTGCCTTTCCAAACCACAGATTCCCTGCAAATTGTCCACTGTCATATTGCTAAAAAACCCGTCTCTCTTCATCAGCAAAATCCTAACATCCCTCAAGTTATTTCTGAGATTATCGATCAGCTTTTATGTAAAACAGCAGAAGATAGATATCAAAGTAGTTATGGAATTAAAATCGATCTGGAAACCTGTCTAAGTCAATGGAAAAAGAATGGCACGATTGAACCTTTTACCTTAGCCAGTCAAGATATCTCAAAGAAGCTAAGAATTTCTCAAAAACTTTATGGAAGAGAACGAGAAATTACTACTTTATTAAATACGTTTGCAAGAGTCAGTCAAGGCAAAACTGAACTGATTCTGATCTCTGGGTTTTCGGGAATTGGGAAAACCGCCTTGGTTAATGAAATTCATAAACCCATTTTGCAAAAACATGGCTACTTTGTTTCTGGTAAATTTTCTCAACTCAAACGAGATATTCCCTATTATTTTCTCATTCAAGCTTTTCGAGGATTAATTTTACAAATTTTGACGGAAAGTGCAGAAAGAATACAAATTTGGCAGGAAAAACTTTTACAAGCGTTAGGGACGAATGGTCAAATTATTATCGATGTTATTCCAGAAGTCGAATTTATTATAGGAAAACAACCCGCTTTACCACAACTGCCTGCACGAGAATCTCAAAATAGATTTAATGCTGTTCTTCAAAAGTTTATTGGTGTTTTTAGTCAAAAAGAACATCCTTTAGTTTTATTTGTTGATGATTTGCAATGGAGCGATCTGGCTTCTTTAAAATTACTTCATCTATTAATTACCCAGTCGGATGTTCGCTATCTTCTCATTATTGGAACTTATCGAAATAATGAAGTCAACTCAATTCATCCTCTAACAATAACTGTAAAGAAACTAGAAGCTTTGCGGATAAAAGTTGAGAATCTAGTTCTTCATCCCTTAGATATTAACAGCGTGACGAAGCTGATTATTGATACCTTTAACTGTCCAAGTTATCTTGCTTTTCCTTTAGGAAAATTAATTTTAGAGAAGACGCACGGCAATCCTTTTTTTATCAATCAGCTTCTCAAGTCTTTAGATAAAGATCGATTAATCAAATTTGATTTTGCCAAAAGAGGCTGGCAATGGGATTTAGAGAGGATTGAAAATATGAAAATTGCCGATAATGCAGTCGAGTTTATGGCAAGCAAAATTAAAAAACTTGCAATAACAACACAAGATACTCTAAAAATAGCCGCTTGTATAGGTAATCAATTTAATCTAAAGACTCTGGCAGTTGTGACGGAAAAAACCTTTATACAAACAGCTAATCATTTAGGAGAAGCTTTAGAGAAAGGGTTAATTTTACCCAGTGGAAATTATTATAAACTGATTGACAGTCTTGAGGGAAGTTTAGCTGAATCTATAACCAGTGAAGATAGACAATTTACTTATCATTTTATCCACGATCGCGTCCAGCAAGCAGCTTACTCCCTTTTGTCGGAAGAAGAAAAACAAGACATTCACTTAAAACTAGGAAATTATCTTTTACAGAATACTCCTCAAGATAAATTAGAAGAAAAAATCTTTGAAATTGTCAACCATTTTAATTCAAGCGGGAAGTTAATAAAAAATCAAACTGAAAAAGATAATCTTGCACAACTGAACCTTATAGCTGGTGAAAAAGCCAAGCGATCGACAGCTTATGAAGCCGCCTTACATTATTTTGAAAATGCCCTCAATCTTTTGCCAGAAGACAGTTGGAAAATTCATCCTCAGTTAAGTTTCTCTCTGAATCTCGAATGTTCTGAATGTGAATATCTAAGCAGTAAATTTGAGCCAGCAGAACAACGATTTAATTTAATTCTCGATCACGTAAAAACTAAGACAGATAAAGCAAAAGTTTATATTCTTAAAATAATCCTATATACAGACATTGGCAAATTAAAAGAAGCCATAGAGATTGGGATTCAATGTCTGAGGTTGTTCAAAATTTATCTCGATCGCTCCCAGCTTCAAAAAACTATAGCCAGAGAAATAAATCGAATAAAATCTGTCACTTCAACTCAAAAAATTGAAGATCTATCTAATTTGCCGGAAATGACAGACAAAAACTCAATAGCCATTATGAATATCTTCATGAGTTTAGCAGCAGCGACTTACTTTACTGATTTAAATTTATGGATGTTATTAATGTTAAAAATGGTTAATCGCTCCCTGCGATATGGGAATTCAGAAGTATCTTCTTTTGCCTATAGTGCTTATGGATTAATTATTGGTTCAGCTTTTGCTGACTATCAAAGCGGATATGAATTCGGACAATTAGCTTTAAAAGTTAATGAAAAATTTAATAACGTTGCCTTATGGAGCAAAGTTTATTTCATGGTTGGTGCGTTTATCAATCACTGGAAAAAACATCTCAAAGAAGATTTTGTTCTTTTAAGAAAGTCTTTTGAATATGGCAACGAAACGGGAGATCCTAGCTTTTGTGCTTACTCAGTCAATATTATAGCCACAAAAATGTATTTCCAAGGACAACCTTTAGAGCGAATCGCTCAAGAGTTGAAAGGATTTTTAGACTTTGTAGAAAAAACAAAAAATATTCATGGAATTTACTTTCAAAAACTTCTTAGACAAGTCGTTTCCTGTTTACAAGGATTTACCAATAGCGCATCAAATCTTAGCGATCGCAACTTTGATGAGGAGACATATTTAAAAGAAATTAGTGCCTTGAATCTAGTCCTGCATTTAAGCTTTTACTCAATTATCAAAACACAATTATTTTATTTGTTTGGCAACTATGAAGAAGCGCTTAAAATAGCAAAAAAAGCAGAGAATTTACTCGAATTTTCTTTCGGCTTATTGCGAGTAGCAGAATATTACTTCTACTATTCACTGACTTTATCATCTCTCTATTTAGCAGCCGAGCGAGAAACTCAAACAGAGTACTGGACAATCCTTATCGAAAACCAGAAAAAACTGAAATTATGGTCTGATAATTGCCCAGAAAACTTTTTACATAAATACTTACTAACCTCAGCAGAAATTGCTCGGATTTCTAACCAAGATTTACAAGCGATGGAACTTTATGATCGCGCCATTGCAACCGCACAAAAGAATGAATTTTATCTCAATGAAAGTTTGGCTAATGAACTCGCTGCGAAATTTTATCTAGGTAAAGGGAAAGACAAAATTGCTAGAGCCTATTTAAGGGATGCTTATTACGGATATCGGAGGTGGGGAGCCATTACTAAAATACAAGATTTAGAACAAAAATATCCAGACTTACTCTCAAATACTATCAGTCTAACAACAGGTAAAAATCATCCTATGCTGTCTGACAATTCAGAAGAGCGTTTTCTCTCATTCGATTTATCAACAATTTTGAAAGCCTATCAAACAATATCCAGCGAAATTACCCTAGAAAAGTTACTAGAAAAACTCATGAAGATTGCCATAGAAAATGCTGGAGCGCAAAAGGGGTTTCTCATTCTCGAAAAACAAGGAAAATGGACAATCGAAGCCGAAGGATCGATAGATTCTGAAGATGTGACTATCTTGCGATCGATTCCTGTAGACTTTATTAATCCTTCTACTCAAACTACTCTTTTAGCAGTTGCTATTGTTAACTATGTTGCTCGAACACAGCAAGATGTCATTTTAAATAACGCAACAGTTGAAGAACAATTTCTTGCCGATTCTTATATTGTAGCCACACAACCTAAATCCATTCTCTGCATTCCTCTACTCCATCAAAAAAAACTGAGTGGAATTTTATATTTAGAAAATAACCTGACTACAGATGCTTTTAAGCGCGATCGCGTGGAAGTTTTAAAAATGCTTTCATCCCAAGCGGCTATTTCTATTGAAAATTCTCGTCTCTACGAAAGATTAGAAGACTATAGTCGAACCTTAGAAATAAAAGTAGCAGAAAGAACGCGAGAAATAACGCAAAAAAATGAAGAACTAGAAAACACCTTACAAACCCTTAGAAAAACACAAGCTCAAATTATTGCTCAAGAAAAACTCGCCTCCCTCGGAACTTTAACAGCAGGCATTGCTCACGAAATCAAAAATCCTCTTAATTTTGTGAATAATTTTGCCGAACTATCTATAGAATTAGCTCAAGAACTTATCGAAGAAATTGAGTCTCAACAAGATAATTTAGATCCAGAAAGTTTAATCTATATTCAAGAAATCTTACAGGATCTCAGTCAAAACGCCCAAAAAATTAACGAACATGGCAAAAGGGCTGATAAAATAGTTCACGGGATGTTAATGCATTCGCGCGGAGAAAGTGGTTCTCGACAACAGACCGATCTCAATGCTTTGCTAGCAGAATCTGTTAATTTAGCCTATCACGGAATGCGAGCCAAAGAGTCTTCTTTTTCTATTACGATAGAAACGCATTATGACGATACCCTTGAACCCATCTATGTTATTCCTCAAGATGTTAGTCGAGTCTTTCTCAATCTCATTAACAATGCCTGTTATGCAGCTTATCAAAAGAATATTGCCTATCAAAATAAAGGGCAAGAATTCTTGCCAATTTTAGTCGTCAGCACTAAAGATTTAGGAAAATCTGTTGAAATACGGATTCGCGACAATGGTGAGGGAATTCCCCCAGAAATTGCCGACAAAATTTTCACTCCTTTTTTCACGACTAAACCGACAGGAGAAGGAACGGGTTTGGGTTTATCCATCAGCCACGATATCATTGTACAAGCCCATCAAGGCGATATACGAGTTGAAACCGAACTTAATCAATACACCGAGTTTATTATTACTCTACCTAAAACTGTTGTCCCCGACCGAGGAATGTCAGAATGAAAGTAATGGTTGTTGATGATGAAAAAGATATTCAATCCTTATTTACCCAAAAGTTTAGAAAAGAGATTAGACAAGGTTCAATTAAATTTTCCTTTGCCTTTTCAGCAGAAGAAGCTATCAAAGTTCTAGAAGAAAAAAATTCAGAATATCTCCTTTTAATTTTGGCTGATATTAATATGCCTGGAATGAACGGATTAGAACTACTGAAAATTATTAAAGAAAGTCATCCTCAAGTCAAAGTATTTATGATCACGGCTTATGGAGATGAACAGACTTATCAAACTGCTATCAAATATGGTGCAGACGATTATATCCACAAACCCATAGAATTTGACACCCTCAAGCAAAAAATTTGGGACTTATAAGCTGTCTTGTACAGACGTTGCAGTGCAACGTCTCTAATTCAGCATAGCTGCCTTTTCTATGGGAGAAAATCATGCCAGATAAAATCTTGGTGGTAGATGATGAATCCGACTTAGAAACCCTACTCCGCCAGAAATTTAGAAAAAAAATTCGTCAACATCAACTCGAACTTATTTTTGCCCACAATGGAATTGAAGCCTTAAAAAAACTAGAAGACCATCCCGATATCGACGTAGTATTAACCGATATCTATATGCCAGAAATGGATGGGTTAACCTTGCTGGCAAAGCTTAAAGAAAAAAATCCTATTTTTAAAGTGATTATTATTTCCGCCTACGGCGATCTTGATAACATTAGATCGGCTATGAATCGCGGTGCCTTTGATTTTTTAACTAAACCGATTAATTTTCAAGACTTAGAAATTACCACCAACAAAACGCTGCAATACGTCCATCAGATCAAAGCTTCTTTAAAAAAAGAACGACTTGCACAAAAGGCGCAAGCTGAATTATTAGTCCATCTGGTTCTTCAGGAGATATTATGCTAAACTATTAGGTAAATGCCAGTGTAATAA
>CAYTUO010000255.1:0-6760 GCA_964441015.1 uncultured Pleurocapsa sp. | reverse complement strand
TTCCCGATTTTTCTCCAGCCCCTGGATGAATCTTAAAAACATACCCTTGAAAGACACTCCCCACCCTCCCCACACTCCCAATCACCAATCACCAATCACTGATAACTGATAACTGAACTAGCGGAAGGGGGGTGAATAAAGGAGTCCGCCGTTTGTCCATAGGTTGTTGAGATCCCGTTCTAAACCGAAAGGTTTACCGACGTTGCGATCGTAGATTTCGCCGTAGTTGCCGACGTGCTTGATGATGCGAGCAGTAAAATCATTAGGCAATCCCATATCTTCGCCCAATTTTTCATCCAAACCCAGGAATCGTCTAATATTGGGGTCTTGGGTATTTTCAAAAGTGGATAGGTTTTGAGAGGTAATACCAAACTCTTCCGCTTGAATGAGGGTATAGGTAATCCATTTGACGGCATCAAACCAGGCTGAGTCTCCATTGGCAACAACTGGGCCCAAAGGTTCTTTCGACATGACGACATCTAACAAGACATGATCGTCTGGTTTGGGTAAGACTGAACGACGAGCCACTAATTGAGAGCGATCGGAGGTGACAGCTTGGCAACGTCCTTGTTCGTAGGCGGCATACAGCGCATCCACATCGTCGGAGACAACGGGATTGTAGTTTTTGATTTCCTCTTGGCGCAGTCGATCTGCTAGATTTTGTTCGGTAGTGGTTCCAGCCAAAACGCAAATCGATTTACCTTCTAGGTTTTTTAATCGAGTTATTCCACTTGCCTTGGTTGCCATAATTCCCTGACCGTCGTAGAAGATAGTAGGCGCAAATTCCATCCCTACGGCAGTATCTCGGTTAATCGTCCAGGTTGTATTGCGACTGAGTACGTCAACTTCTCCAGTTTGTACCGCCGTAAATCGTTCTTGAGCGCTGAGTTTGCGAAATTCTACTTTTGCAGGATCGTTAAATAATGCCGCAGCAATAGCACGACACAGATCGACATCGATACCGGAGTATTGGCCCTGTTCGTTGACAAAGCTAAATCCTGGAACTTCTCCATTAATCCCGCAGATGAGGGTTCCTCGTCCTTTAACAATTTCTAATCGACCTCCACTAGCGCCTGTTTGGCCGCTTTGCGTCGTTGTGGTTTCACTAGTTGTTTGACTTCCCCCGCAAGCAGTTAGAGAAGAAGCTAGTAGGACGATCGCCCAGAAAAAACGCAATTTATTCATAAAACCAGTCTTATCAGAGGTTCAATATTTGATATCTACGCAAAATAATACTAAAAAGTTTCATGGTTGATGAGTGTTACCATTCTTCTTTTTCTAAGACTTCGACGAATTCTTCTTCTGTTGGTAAATTGTCTGATAGAGGCTTAACTACCCGCGCGATCGCGTCTTTGATAAAGGCTTTGACAAATTCATCTTTACGACTCAATTGAAACTGTCGCTGGACGACTTCAGTAATCCCACCATCTCCCCAATCCTGATCGTGACGGAAATATTCCACAAAACTTTTACCAGCAATACGGGTTAAATAAGCTGCCGTTACGCCTTGAATCGCTTTGCCAACAATGTAGGTAGCAAAATGAAATTGCAATGCTCTTGCGAGTAATTCGATCGCACCTTTGACAACGCCTAAACTGACTAATGTTTTTCCTAAAGATAGGGCTAATTCTTTGCCGCGATCGCTATTGAGTTCGCATCCATACACTCGCCCAATCTCTACGACCATTTGGGCATTAACGGCTGCCGTTGCTAACATATCAATGATCGGTAATGGGGTAACTGTAATCACACCCGCTCCTATCCATTGATAGCGTTCAATAATTTTATCCGCTTGCCGTCGTCGTTGGCGATCAATGATTTTGCGAGCTTCTTCGCCCAAGCGTTGGGATTGCCATAAAATATTGTCGGCGATTAAATCTTCTCCTTCTGCTCGCAGGACGGCAGCTAATCGTTTAATTAGGGGGATAATTTCCGCTTCTGGTTCGACAATTTCTCCATTTTCTAATTGAAACGGTTGAGGACTTGCCGCGATCGCAACCACATCGGAAGGTCTAATAAACTCCCTCACTCTTGCCCTTAATTTCCTGAAAATTTCCTCTCGCTCTTCATCCGTATAGAGATCGATTTTGTTAAAAATGAGGAGCGATCGCTTGCCAATTTCTGCTAAAGCGGCTAAAGGTTCGTATTCTGACTGACGCAAGTCATTATCAACGACAAATAATAATAAATCTGCTTCCGTTGCTAGTTGTCGCGCTAATTGTTCTCGTTGCGTTCCTGCTATGCCGGGTTCTAAAATTCCCGGTGTATCGGTAATCAAAATCTCTCGCTCTAATCCCTTTAATTTGAGGCGATAGGTTTCTCCCACTTGAGTAGTGCCCATCGTCGCTTCTACATTGCCTACCATTTGTCCGATGATGGCATTGACTAGCGAAGTTTTCCCCGCCGAACCCGTCCCAAAGACGACAACTTGCAGTTCCCCACGGACTAAATTTTCCTCAATTTCGCGAGAACGACTCAATAATGACTGCTGCGCTACTCGATCTTGAATTTGCTTGACTTGTTTTTTGACGGCTTTAAGAGCTTCTTGGGCCGCTTCTGTCTTTTCTTCGGGGAGTTTAGGGACTAGACGGCGTTGCTGGGTTTTTTTTCGAGACTTTTTGGCGGGATATAGATTGAAATAATAGACAAATGCCGCAATCAGTCCCCCTAACAAGGCAATCAGCAACAGGAGCAGGAGATTTGCCAGCAGTGGAGCCGTCCAGCTAATTGAAATGTAGAGTCTATGGATTGAAATAACTAGCCAGAGCATCAGTCCGAGAATAAAACTCAGACCGAGAATTACGATCAGTAGGCGTGAGAGGGGCATTTATAAACCATTCAAAATACAAAATGGGGAAATTTAGTCAGAGTAGAGACGTTGCCTGCAAGGTCTTTCAATCCTATGTTAGACAGTCTCAGGAGACTGTAGGGAAGATTTAACCTGAACGAACGTTAGTGCAACCGTCGCGATCGCGCGAGCCAGATGCTCGTACTACTTGACCTGCGTAAGATCTTTAAATTTTCAATAATCCTTCAGGAGTCACTGACAATAGGGTTCTTCTCTGCAAGCTTTCCTGATGGAGAATGGCATTAGCTGCTAATAAACCGCTACTGACGGCTCTCTCCATCAAACCGCAGGGGAAAGGCATTTTTACCCAATCTCCTGCCAACATTAAGTTGGAAATTTGCGTGCTAGTTTCGGGGCGATCGCGATAGCTATTGGGGGGATAACCAGAAAAATTCTTTTGGTTGACTAATTCGCGGTGTAACACAGTTGCTCCTGCTAATTCTGGCACAATTTCATATAGTTCCTGCTCAAAGGTCGTTAACAGGGCTTCTTGAGTGGGGAATTCTTTTTCTTTGTAGCAGTAGGCGTGTAACTCTACTACGCTTCCTCCGGTGCGTTTTGCCCAGTCGATAAATTGTTCCTGGATGCGGTGATAGAGGGTAATACTGTCAGTGAGTTGATAACCGGAGAGGGAAGTAAAGTTACTGTGTTCCCAGGCAAAATCGCGATCGCACCAAAAACGTGCCACGGCAAAGGGATCGGCAACGGCTAATTTTTCTATCTGCGTGCTGACGGCGCGATCGACTTTACCTGCCATCAACCCAAACAAATGTTTTACGCCAGGAACATCGGTGGCGATCGCATAATAGTCTGCTTGAATTTTGTGTACAATTGTACACAAATTTGGCGATGCGGCGACTAGCTGTAGTGATTTTTCTTGACGGCGAACGATCTGAAAACGCGGTAAATCTCGTTTGGCTGGCCCTCGCCTGATTCGTCCTTGCTCGTCGTATAATGCGCCATGACAAGGACATAGGAATTTTCCATCGGCTTGTCGTCCTATAGTACAACCTTGGTGCGTACAAGTCAGAGAAATCGCTTCATCTGTTCCGGGTTTGACGGCAAAGACGCGATCGCCTGCCCCATAGTATTCTAGTTTTTCGTCTCTGATGTAAGTATTGCGTTCTACCCAAAAGGGAACGTTGCTCTCGGTATTCCCTGACTGATAAATCAGAGAGTCAATTTTACCGTCTTGGCAGTGAATTTCCTTGACACTTGCTTGAGTAATAATTTTGCCGCCGTTGCGCTCGATCGCCCTAGCAATGGGTTGAACTAAACTCGTTCCCATGTCATCTTTCGTGCCGTTAAAGGCTAAACCTTCGGGGTTGCCAAAGAAGTAGAAGTGAAAGAATTGCAATAATTCTCCCGTACTCAAAACGTCGGGGGCATTGAGACTCGATTTGGCGAAGGGAAGAAAATAAAGATCGTATAATCCTTGGGGAAAATCTTTTTCTGCCCAATCAGCGACGGAAATACTATCGAGGCGGTTGAAACTCTTGGGGATTTGGAAACCGGTGATGGCTCGAAACACTTGCCAGTGAGCGGGTTTAGCCAGGTTAATGCCCCAACGGAGTCGATTGGAAGAGGCGATCGCCAAGTCAACGATATTCCAAGGAAACGCTGTGTTACTGGGACGAAAAACTTCTGGCTCGTACCGTCCCTGACGAAACACCAAAGAATAGAATTCTAGGGATTTAAAATTGTCAGTAATTTCTAATTCCTGAACAAGGCTTTTGAGGTTGTAATACTGCGGGAAGAAGCCATGAAAACCATGTTCCATCGAGAATTCTTCTTCCCCAACCTGAATTTTCCAACTGGCGATTTTACCGCCGAGATTGGGCGATCGCTCTAACAAAGTGACGGCAAATCCCCTCTGACTCAGTTCGTAGGCGCAGGCTAATCCCGCCAACCCCGCCCCAACGACAACAACTGTTTTTGGGCGATCGAGTCGATAAGGAAGTGTCAAACTATCTTGCCTGAATACCGATGGCTGAGGTTTGGAAAAGCGAGAATATCCCACTAGCCCTCCAACCGTGCCAACGCCGAGTAGTTTTAAGGCTGTTCGTCGAGAAATAGATGGTAAGGCAGAAGAATTAGATGATTGATTCATGAAATCCTGAGACTCGTTTATGGGTTCCATTGTGCCGACGAATGTAAAAAAATCGACACAATTCTTTTTAAGAAATGTAACAGATAAAGTCGGTTTGCTACACTATTGTGGCGATCGCGCAGCAAATCTATTGGTGATTGGTGATTGGTGATTGGTGATTGGTGACTGGTTAAAGAAGGCAGATGGCAGAAGGGGAAGAATTAATCCAAAATCCAAAATCTAAAATCCTTTCATCGGAAGAATCCAAAATCCTGAATTATGAATTTTTAATCAAGTACGGTGCCATCAGGCATAATAGCTCCCTCTAAATCGGCATCGACTAAAATTGTCCCCGTTAAATCTGCTCCACGTAGGTTGGCTTTGCAAAGAATTGCACCCGTGAAGTCAGCATAACTCAGGTCAGCTTCCTGTAAGCTAGCTTCTGTTAAATCGGTGACAAACGAATCTTGCCGCATTCCAACACTTAAATTGGCTCGACAGAGTTTAGCTTTATCGAGGTTCACTCGATATAAAAGTGCTGCACTGAGGTTGGCATAGCTTAAGTCTGCACCGTTCAAGTCAGCTTTGCCTAAATCTGTTCGTCGGTCGGAAGTAGGTCGGAAATCTACCTCAAACAGAACAGCACGTTCTAGTTTAGCACCACTCAGATTGGCACCACATAAACAGGCTTTACTCAAATAAGCTTCAGTTAGATTCGCTTGTATCAGCTTGGCACCACTTAAATCGGCATCTCGTAGTACTGCCTGGTACAGATCAGCTTCACTCAAATCGCTTCCCCAGAGGATCGCCTCACTCAAATTCGCCTCTCTAAAACTTGCTTGAGCCAAATTAGTTTTACCAAGTCTAGCTTGGCGTAGATCAGCACCAGAGAAGTTGATTCCCTTTAAGTTGACCTTAATCAGTTCTATCTCACGCAAGTCCGCTCCCTGAAAGTTTCTTTCCCCGGCTGCGTATCGTTCTAAAATTTCCTCAATCTTCATCTTACTGGTCTACCACCCCACATAAAAGATATTATTAAGGCTATCAACCATCGTGGCTTTCAAGCGATTCTTGAGCATTGATTAACTCCGCCATAAGTTCTGCAACGGGGATAATCCGCCCGGCTCGTCCTACCTTGTCTCCAGAAAAGATCAGACCATGTTCTAGATTGCCGCTAGAAGCATTAGCTAAAGCCTGTAACAAGCAGTAAGTTTCCCTCGCATCTCGACAAAGGCAAAACTGCAAACAGTTGGCGACACATCGTTTCTCTAACTCTGATGAGCCAGCGATCGCTCTCTCGCTAAAAACATTACGAATGGCACGTCCAGGCTTTCCTACCGGACTGGGTACGATTACCACGTCTTCTGGACGGGCGTTGAGATGAAACTCTTTATAGCGAATATCTGCATCGCATTCGACTGTCGTAATAAAGCGAGTCCCAATTTGTACGCCACTTGCGCCCAGCGCCAACATCTGATCGATGTCAGAGCGATCCCAAATCCCACCCGTAGCTATCAGAGGAATTGTCTTACCCAGGCGATCGCGGAGATAATCTTGCAAAGCAGGTATCAAATACTCAATCGCATAGTGTTGCTGGTAAATCTCTTCAGTTTTCGCTCCCAAATGACCGCCAATAGACTTAACATTTTCCACCACAAACGCATCGGGTAAGCGATGATATTCCTTCTCCCATGTCTGACAGATCGTTTGGGCTGCCTGGAGGCTAGATACTACAGGTACTAAAGCGACATCTGGATAGTCAGCCGTAGATTCTGGCAAGGTCAGGGGCAATCCTGCGCCAGCAACGATTAAATCTGCCCCAT
>CAYTUO010000254.1:0-6819 GCA_964441015.1 uncultured Pleurocapsa sp. | reverse complement strand
AATTTATTTTAGCTTCTTTTAGTACCTCATATTACTATTTTGGAGATGTCTAATAGCTATTATATTTAGGCTTCCAAAGATAGCGACCCAGGTCAATCTTGCCGTCTGAACTAAATTCAATTCCCTCTGCTTCTAAGAGCGATCGCTGTAAATAATCGGTTCCGCGTCGTAAACTCGAATAAGAAATCTCTTCTTTGGCGTTAATGACTCGATGCCAGGGGATCTCAGAAGCGGGCAGACTCACTCTATACAAAGCATACCCGACTAAGCGGGCTTGACCGTAACGTTTTGCCAATTCTGCTACTTGTCCGTAAGTTGCCACGCAACCTTGAGGAATTTGGCGTACAATCGCGTAAATGTCATCGTAGGTCGTCATAAGTCCGACAAAAGTTCAAAAATTTATTTTTTTCTCTTTACTTTTCCCTTTTTCCTTTTTCCTTTTTGCAAGCGCTTGTAGGCAGAACCTATCCAATCGCTGAGCGAATGACTCATAGATCCTAATTCCAAACCGATGACTAGCGCGATCGCTTCAGAGAGATAAGCTTTAGAAATTCCTTGAATCGCCTGGCTCAAAAAATGTTGCCAATTCCAGTTAAATTCCCAAATTAACTGAGCCACAGCCACTGCTGGGATCGCTACCAAAAAAAGACAAACGAGCAAATAAATGATTCGCAAAGTCGTGCCGATCATCAATCCATGAGAAAGCTGGGAACGATGAGATAGAAGCGATTGATAAGGTTGCCAAATCCAGCGCAACTTGCCCCAACGCTTGTACTGGACGGAGTAAATATCCAAATCCGGCCCAAACATCAGACCGCTAAATAAAAAAGCGCCTGCAACAATTAAGGTCAATTCTCCCTTGCGCGTCAGCAGATAGGTAAGTCCTACAATCGGTGGGAGACTCCATAAAGTAATGCGATCGTGAGTACGACCAGAGGGCATAAGGGGATTGTGCCGAGATAGGTGTAAAGACGTGCCACTAGAAAGCTATAACCTTTATCTAGTCTAACTTTCTAGTTCGAGAGGCAAGTGACTCATGAACCTCATGGAGGAGGAGCGATCGCTCTTCATTCAAGCTAGGGACTTACCAGGAGTGCAACAGTTAGTGGATGAACAACCCGATGCTTTACTTGGGTTCAGGGTATTGTTTTGCGACAAAATCGTGTTATACTGAGTAAGCGTGACAAAGGGCGTTTAACTCAGCGGTAGAGTATCTGCCTTACAAGCAGAGAGTCACTGGTTCAAATCCAGTAACGCCCATAGTTTACAAGCCTTTCAATACACGACCGTATATTGAAACAAACAACGAAAGACCAAAGCGTCTATCAAACGTCTATCATTCAATTCACGACCGTAAAACGATTTAGGCATAAATCCTTACTTCAAACGTCTATCATGATAGACGTTTACCCACAAAAAAAGCGCCCTTATAGGACGCTTGTATTTTTAACTCAATGGAGCAAGAAGTCCGACCTCTTGAGCGCGTATTCAGCTACGCAAATTTTATAATCTTTCAAGCCCAGAGCGATCGCATCGCATTTAGCTTGACTATATTTCTCGTAGCAGAACACGAAATAAGAAAGTCCCATCCATTCCCCCACGGGCTTGCCGTCGCGATCGAGGATCGCCCAATAAGTTTTAGCGTTCATCGGTTGCCTGTTTTCCCCGTTCTTGGCAATATTCGAGTAACTCTTGCCAGTCATCTTGATACGCACAAAGCGCTTTAGAAAGTTTTAGGTAATGGATAGCGCTTGGATGCGCGATAAAATCGCCTAAATGCTCCATGAGGTTGGGAATATGCTTTTCAGCTAACGGGTTGTAATGACCTATTGTAGATAGATCCTCTAAATAGTGCCTAGCGTGTCGAAGACTTGTATCGGACTCTATTCCCAATGGATATCTGGCTATATCAGCTAAGGCTAATTGCATCTTAGCTAAACAATCAGTTGTTTCCAAAAAATTTTCCATGATAATCTGATAGTTGAAACATAATTGAATTGTTGGCCTGCTATTGGCCTAGCAGGCCGGTTTTCTAGAACAAGTGGCTTAAGTCATATTTAATCCCTTCAATGTTTGGTTCGTAGGTGTAAACTATGAACCCGTAGCCGTTAGATGATTCTTTGATGTAAGGAACGATCCGATAGATATTGCGGCAAGCTTCATAAGCTTGTATGGCGACTTCTAAACGGTTAGCCACGGCTAATACAGTAGGCTTTTCAAGCATAAATACTCCTATTGGTTTTTCAAGGTACTATGTATTATTTTATGGGTTATTTAATCTATTTGTCAATGGGTTATTTAATGGATATAGATAGATATAATAGATAATGCAATGGATGGAAACATATAAATATGCCCAAAGGAGATAATGTTATACACTTCAGTTTTCCAGCCCGTTACCGCGATCGCTTAATCGAACTGTCTCAAGATGGTGAGTCGCTTGGCTTATGCGCTAAACGCTTGTTGATTGAATACATAGAATCTATCGAGCAAGAGGAAAAATGCGATCGCCTAGAAGCTTTAGAGAATCGCCTAAAAGCTATAGAAGAAAACTTGCTCTATGGCAATGGAGCGGCTAAAAGAAAAACTGAGACAAAAAAATGATATCGATAATCTAATTGTTAAACCCTATAATAGCGTCAAACGCTTGCTAGATAAGGATTGTAGTGAGTGTTTTTCTGAGGGGACTTAACACAAATTAAATTAGCAATTCCTCATAAAGATAATCGGGTTCGTTTTGTTCGATTAAAAGTAATTTCATTCATTTGACCTCCTTAAACTGACAAGTTTGACAATCTTCTAATGGATTTACCGCGCATTTAAGATGAATTGAATCGATTTTATAGATACAATCTGGAGCGGCTAATTTAATAATAAAAATCGTGCGATTATTGCGTCGCTCGATAGCTACTTCGCCATTACCGTCCAAGCAAGTTTCGATTAAATTCTTAAGAAAATTCTGCCTAATTTCTTTGATTTTCATCCTTTCATCCCCTTCAAAATCTCCTTTAATTCTGCCAATCCCTTGCTAAAATTATTAGCTTTGTATCCATTGATTTTAGTCTCAATCTTTTCTTCTAAATTCCTCAATCGATAAAGCTCTGAAAATCGCTTTTTAAGCGCCTTATTTTCCGCTTTGAGCATCTCTAATTCTTCGAGGATTTTAGGAGTAAATAAACCTTTGGCTGCATTTTCTACCATATAATCAATTAAGGCGCTAGCATTGCCGCGTTTCTTGAGCCACGTGATCGTTTGGGGAAGTAAGGTAACTTTAAAGTCTTGCTTGCTTTGCGATCGCCTTGGATGTAAATTAGCGAGTGATCGCGCATTGGTTCCTCGTTTTCCTACCACGGCTTAATCCCCACTTTAAAAGCGCTATTTAACCAAGTTTCCATCTGGGCAACCGTCCTCATTGCCATCGCATCCGCTCTCAAGTCATACATATACTCTCCCCTCCAGCAAGGCGCATAAGCCCAATGGCAAATGTAGTTTTTGAGAATGCCAAATTGTTGACCGGATATATTCCTATCCTTATTCCACTGCGCGATCGCGTCTTTTAAACATCCCGATTCTTCTCCCGAATAATGGTAGGGTTCCCCCAAAGGCGGGATATAGGAATGGGGCATCAGATAATAGGGCGCGTCAAATCTGAATGTCACGACTCCTGACATTTGATAAGCTCCTATAAATTATGTAAAATGTCCGTCATTTCCTGGGAAGTTTTGCTCCCGATCCCATTTAAAAAAAAATCCCCGGTAGATCACCTATAAGTAAAACTAATCCCCCCTATCCGACGCGAATTTCGCGTTTTTGGATAAGAAGGACTTATATTTCTTACGGGCGGCTTTTTGGGGAATCAGTTCGAGATGGGATAAGGCATAGAGACAATTTCGGGACAACCAAATAGAACCGGCCCACTCGAAAAAGCGATCCTTGGATACGGATAGCTTGTCAATGTAAGTCGTATGGCCCTTGCGGTCGTACCATATAAAGTCCTCTTTGAATATGCCCCCCCCGTGGGGTTCTAAGGCACTCCCTGTAAAGGTTTGCGTAACCCGATTTAGTCTGTAAGATTTGACGGCGGTCAACGTCGAGTAAATCGAGATGCCTTCTTAAGGTGCGCTCGTGAATTCTCAGGGAATTAGAAACGGACTCTTGAGAACATCCATAAGGGATGAACCCTTTTGAGGTAAACACCTTTCTAGAAGTGACTTTTAGCACGTAAGGAATAGAAGTTCCCCACCGACCAGTGTTTAGCAGGCATACTTCCTGACGCTTAAAAATCTCCTCTGGCAAAGGAAGCTTTTCTTGTTTCTTCCTTTCATCGGAAGAAAGCTTGTACAGCGCGGCGTGGCGGCTAGCTTGTTGCCCTTTGGCAACCGTAGCGATGCTAGCTTGCGCCCTGGCGTTGCTTAAATTAATAATTTCTCTTAATTCGACTAATTCAGTCGTACCCCAATCATTTAACCCTAGATTATGACAAATAACATTGCGCGAACCCAACCAAACGGTTAAAGCATCTCCCTTCCTGGCATAAGTGCGAATTGCACCTATCTGTTTGCACTCTCTCAGCCATTGGTACAGGGTACTTGACGCGCATCTCAGTAATAACCGTACTTGAGTAAAACTGACAACAGCCCATCCCGAACCCGCTTCATCGATCGCGCGTAAAACATACCACAATCGCAGGCATGCAATTCTAACTAATCGGGAGTGAATGTAAGTTTTAGTCTCAAGGGTTATACTGTTCATAGTTGAACAAGCAGGGAGAGCGAGCAGTAAGATATCCTCTCCCATTTTCATGTAAATATACTCTTCTATCTTTATATGCAAAAAAGACTTGCAAGTATATCCGTGAAAATATGTATGCCTTTTGGTTAAACCCGACATTTTAGGTTAAGAACGGGTTAAAATTTACGGTCGTTAATTGAAAAACTTGCGTGTTTTTTAGCGGTTTGAGGTATTCTAGAATACCTCAATGTATAATTAAGGCAATGCTTAAATGTACTGTTTTATTTTGTAAATTTTTATGACAATGCCACTCAATGCGCTCGGCGCAACTGTCGATTATACGACGGAATCCGACCCCGAATTACGAATTAAATGGAGTGCGATTAAAGATGCCCTTACTTGGACGACCGCCCCGACAAGCGCGGGAACCCAAGACCTCGATCCGTGGATAGCTTCGATCGTTCATAAAATTCATGAGTGGGATGCTACGCAAACCACTGAACTGCACGATGTAACCATTCCGCAAGCACCTTTTCAAGGCGTTGGCTCTAGAAATAATATTCCTGGGCGCGTAACTTATAGTTATACCGTTACGGTGTTTACTAAAACGCCCGTTCCCAGCAAACCCGACGCGGACGATTTACAAAACTAATATGGCTAATTGCGGTAATACAGGCGCGATCCCCGATTGCTTGGAAGCGCAAGATAGTATTTGGACGCTGAGTTATAACATCCCGCGTCCTGGAATCATTCGCTATAAATATCCCAATGAAAATTGGCAAGAAATTGTCATGAATAGCGACGCGCTCGATTATCGGTTCGTTACCGTTCCCGCGCAACCTGGACAATGCCTTGTCCCTTATCGCATTCGCGCTTGGGGACAAGGCCCTGTTTATGTGGCATCAAGCGGAACAGATATATCATCGGGAACTTATTATCCCGGTTACGATAGCCTGAATAACGTAGCTACCATCATGGGGCCAATTAGCAAAGTTGAAATGATTTTCAACACTCCTGCTCCAACAAAAGCGGATTTCCCTAGCGGAGGGAGAAACGTACAGTTAAAAGTTACTCATGCAGAAGGTATATTTTTAGCAAATTGCAGTACTTACACGCAGCCTAATTTAGTAGGGACAATAGCATTAGCATCATCTCAATATTTTGCTTTTATAGAGATACAAAATATTCAATTTATTAGAAGAGATGGACAAGCCGACAATTGCGGCGCTCAATGCAAATTTGAAGTATTCGATACTCAAAACAACATTGTTTTTACTCGTACTGATGCCGTTTGTCCCGATGTTGAAAAAATTCCTTGTCAGTTGTATCCAGAGGATGAGAAAAAGATACAAATCAAGCCTGAAAATATTTCTTTTGGGCAATTTTTAAAAGGATTGCTAGTCAATCCCACTTTTACCCTCGATGGCGTTAGGGGAACTAAAGTAGAAATTGTTGCTTATCCCATCCCTAACCTTCCATCGCGGCTAACTGTCCTAGATTTATACTCCTCCAAAGGTTGCAACATTCACCCTAAAGTCTGTTGGGAATGTAAGCCTTGTGAAAAATGCCCAAAAAACACTTGTCTTAAAGTTTTAGACCGCTCTAGAAATAAAATTTGCTGTTACGGCCCAAATGGAAAAGTAATAGCTACTGTTGACCCCAATTGTGAAACCGCCGATTGTTGACTCTTGACACACCTCGGCGTAAACGCACGAGGATTCTTTAGAAGGAGATAACCCGATGGTCATTGCTCGTAACCACAACTTCCAGAACCGTTTACTCGAATTCCAGTGTCGTGCGACAGGCGATGCCAATTGCCTCTACTCTCTCGTCCCGAAGGATCTGAGCCTACTTTTAAGTATGTTGTTTACTCACTCGCTCAATCGTTTCTACTTGTGGGGGTTAGATCTGGAGTGATTTACACCGATTCAACCATTTCGATTGAACACCATTTAACTAGAGCGTCCCACCACTGGGAGTCTCACCCACCAATTAAGGTCAACGTGGCTTGAATTATTCTAATTCAACTCCAAATTCTTGTAAAGCCGTCGTGTAACGACGGGGTTTCTACCCAAAATTTTCGATGAC
>CAYTUO010000253.1:0-6840 GCA_964441015.1 uncultured Pleurocapsa sp. | reverse complement strand
CTGTGGAATCCGCAAAACTACCTGACTCCGTAACTAATACTGGAACACTTGTCCCGCTATGAAGACCAGTGTACAAGCGATGAAATGGAGGTGCGTGATTTTCCTCTAGGTAAGAAATCTTCAGCCAATCCAACGCCCAACGGACTTTTTCGCAATAATGGCTGATAGCGATGGTAATTAAGCGAGGAACTCTTGAATTAGTAATATTTTTTGCATTCATAGAAATTAAGCGGGCAGCGCGGAAACTGCCATAAGAATCTGCCCTGATTCATCGGGCAGAGTGTCAAAGTCTAACTTTTTGCCATTCTTTGAGCAGCAATCCCGACCACAGAACAAATCCAAGCACCAATGTCCCCGCCAACACATCAAAGCCAATCAAAGTATGCATTTTAAAAGAAAACTCTGACATCGGGCCATAGAAATAATGTGCTGGACTCGACAACCCCGTAAACGAATAAACACCAAGGCACAAATAAGCGGCCCAAAACTTTTCTTGCTGATACAGCCAATAGCCTGCTATTCCCAGTAAGGTTAAAACAATCCAAGTAACATATACACCAGACATAGTAAACCATTCTGGTTCGGGATACTTGTCAATAAAAATTGCATTATCTGTGTAGTGAAAACTGGTAACAACAATACTGAAAATCAACACAATTAATAAATTCTTTCGTTGATTTTGCATGATTTTTCTTTTCTGTATTTCTCTATCTGCGTCTCGATCGCAAGCCAATTGCTTTAAGCAGGGAAACCCGTCCAACGCTCTTTGAGAAGGCTTGAGATGTTAGCCCAGAAGCTGACTTCCGGGCAGTTTATAGAAAAAAGGGAATTTAGAAGGATCGAGATTTCTTTAGAGACGGATTGTTAATTACTCCCGCCATTCCCAACAAAAGCTAGAGTTAAGCTATCGTGTGCTAGGAAGTGATTGAGATGGTAAGCTCTTTCCTCGGTTTCTAAGAGAATTTTTTCATAAAGATAGCGAGTAGCGCGATCGCCCAAACTTTCGGCTTGAGCCGCTTGTCGGCGGATGAGTTGAATTAGCGCTTGTTCAGCAGCGAGATCGTGTTCTATCATCGTGCGAGAACCATAAGCGCCATCAGATTCGGGAGTAAAACAACACAACTCTGCAAGTTTAGCAAAGCTAGCGACTGGAATTCCCCCCAAGCCATTTAAACGCTCGCCAATCTCGTGAACGTGATCCTCTACCTCATCATAGCTTTCCTGAAAAAACTGATGCAATTGATAAAATTCAGACCCTTCTACAACGAAATGATGCTTTTGATATTGAAGATACAAAGCCTGAAAACTAGCAAGCGCAATGTTTAATCCCTCGCACACTGGCGCTGTCACGCTTTTATCTAACAAAATCGGATTGTCGCCAACTTCGCCAAAGGAACGCACTAAACCTTGAGTGGTAGACATGATCGCAATCTCCTCTCAATTTGAGAATGCCTTTTAAAGACATTCTAGTCTATCCAAATCCTGAAAAACTGTTGGAGAAAACACTAAAAATTTTAAGATTTTCTGTTTCTTACTCTAGAGATTGCTCCCTTTTGACACTCTGCCGACTGAAGTACGGCAGATTCTTAAGCAGTCCAGAACTGAACTATAAGATTCCTCTGTTTCTATAAACTCAATTCCATATACTTCGCACAGTTGAGCGATTCGATTTTTCAATTTAGCTGTGGGAATTGAGACGAATTCTTGGTTAGCTTTTCGGCTCATGTTAGAGCCATCTTTTTGCCCTTGATTCCAACCAAAAATGATTCTACCGACTTGGTTATTTAAACAATAATCAATGACTAACTTAGCAACTTTATTGACAGCATCACGCATTTGTCTATTGCGCTTTTCGGTTATCCTTGATAGTTGATTCGACCAGAAACCTTGCGCTTTACCTTCCTTTAACTGCGCTACTCTTTTGTTGTACCATTGGTTTTTGGATTTAAGTTTTCTCCCGTCGATAATAAAGCTTTTCCCGGCTGAATCTACACAAGTCAGCCAATTATTTAACCCGTGGTCTATCCCTAACGAGCTATTAGCGTTCAATTGGATAGGTTGAGTCTCTTCTGATTGATAAACAAATTCAGCATAGAAGCAACCGTTTCGAGGGAGAAATCTAAGTTCTTTTAACTTGTAAAACTCTAGGTTAGTTGGCATCGACAGGTAGAAAGAATCTAAACCAAACCAAGTTTTAACTTTATTTCCCAAAGGAACTCGGATTCCTTTATTAGTTAGTTTTAGCCATTTTTTAGGGAAAGCTACGATATATAAGCCTTTTGGTTTTCGATATTTAGGAAGGTTAGGTTTGTCTCCTAATTCACCTCGTTTGTATAGCTTGTTTAAAGTTTGAAAAGACTTGAAAGCTTCTGCTACAGCATTGCAAGTTTGTTGAGAACTAGAGACGTACATTGAACCAAAATGAGGATTTTTGACCATTGCTGAACAAATCTCAGCACGGTTAATTATTCTCCCTGTCTTGAGATAAACCTGTCGGGCGTAATAGGTAGCACAGTTGTAGATTTTGTTGGACTGGGAGCATAAATACTCCAAAATGGCTAAAATGTCTTTATCGTCTTTAATTAGAACTTGTTGGCAACCGAACATTTTTGTTTAAGAAATCAACCTGCATACAAATATACTGTAGATAGGTATCAGTTGTCAACAAATGAAAAAAGAATCAAGACAGTACCGACACAATAACCATTCGGTAGGTTCCGCCACTGTTCATTTGGTTTGGATTCCTAAAAGAAGAAAGCCAGTCCTCGTAGGTGATGTGAAGACCAGACTTAGCCAGATATTAAGCGAAGTGGCTAACGAAAACGAATGGATAATAAGAGCCTTGGAGATAGCACCCGACCACATTCATATTTGGCTTGAGCATGACCCTAAAACAGCAATTAATTCGATTGTTAAGGCTTTTAAAGGTAGGTCTTCCAGGTTGTTAAGACAGGAGTTTCCACATCTGTTGAAGCTTCCTACACTGTGGACTCATGCTTATTTTTACGATACGACTGGTAAAGTAAGTACAGCCATAATCCAAGAATATATAAATGACCCACATCACACTTAATCTCGGCGGTTAAAACCGCTTTATCCAGTTTCCGCCCCGATTTGAAAATGCGGGGCTACCACTGTCTCACCAAATTATGGTGTCACAAACCCCTTAAAGTTAGTTGAGAATAATTTGCGTTTATCAGTTATACTCGATGAAGAGGCTCGTATTAATAATCTTTTGCATCTAATTGACAAAATGAACTATAGTCATTCTCGATCGCTACTCAGCCAAGTGGTAGCAGTCAACTGGGCAGATCGATGGTTAGTTTACCGCCGTTTGCAAGAGTTACAAATTCCTTGCTTTTGCCGAACTGATCGCCCTTTAGAGGTTGAAATCCAGGATCTTAGAGCCGCTATTCAGCTATGGAGTGTGGTAAAACAAGTCACTGCGTCTCGCTATGAATTAATTCGTTGGCTAGATGACTGCTGGCACAAAAAAAGTAACCCTTTAGAATAACACAATTTAAATTTGGTGAAATAAAATGTCAAGTTTAACGGATCGGATTTCAGAGTTTAACCTGGTCGGACAATTACTAGGTTTTGTCATTAAAGAGGGTTATAAGATTAAATATCTGAGAATTGCTTTTAAAGAACACGAGTATTGGATTAAGCCCGATCGCGAAATTCGGGAAGAACTTATTCAAACCATTACCCCTGGTTGCTGGGTCGAAATCCAAGGAATTGCCAAACAATCACTCAAAACGGGGAAACTCAAACTGAAGGCCAATTCCATTCAACGGGTAGCAATTTCTACTTCCTGTCAAATTCCCGTCACGCTTCCTCAATCCCAAGCTGTTAAAAGCGAAACGGCTAAAGCTAGTATTTTAATTTGCCAAAAATCCGATTGCTGGAAGCGAGGTGGAAAAGAAGTCTGTCAAGTATTAGAAAAAAATTTGCGCGATCGCGGTTTAGCAGATAAAGTTCAGATTAAATTAACGGGTTGTCTCAAACAATGCAAACACGGCCCTAACGTTGTCGTGATGCCAGATAAAGCGTGTTATAGCCAAGTTACTCCAGAGTACGTTACTCCATTATTGGAAAAGCATTTTGCTGGCCATGACCAGTTGTGTTCAAAGGTGTCAACTTAATTTCACGCAGAGGGCAGAGAAACTTAAAAACGTAAGATTTCTCGGTCGTAGTTTTCTGGAGATGGTTCGACTTCCCAGACTAAGCCTTCACCCGGCGCGATCGCAACCTCAACATACAGACGCTCTACGGCTTCTGTAGCAATATCTTCATTATTTTCAAAAGGCTGTAAGTCTTCAGTCAAAAGTCTCAGTTTAAAGCTACTGGGAATTAAACCTGCTAATGCAGAATTTCGCAACTCGAAGCGCCACATTCCCTCTTCTGGATTGCCCAACGCTAGCACTCGCAACTCGTAGGATTGAGAGTCGATGATTAACTGACGAGATAGAACAATTGATGTAGAAGTCTGTTGAGAGCCTCTAGCGCCTGCTAATTCGGATTGTAGGTTAAGTCGTTCCCAACTCAGTTGTTGGGCTAATTCCGAAACCCCACTGCGAAACCACTGGAGTACTGACCATTGCTCTTGCTTGCCCAAGCGATTTTGATACAAACGTTCTCTCCAGCCTCCATGCTCGATTAAAGCGCCCCACAGCGTAAAAGGAATCGCCAGTCGGGGAAGGGTAACACTGGAGTCTCCCAAGCGTTGGAGCAAGTTTTCGGCTTGAGCGAGAGATAAAACAGGAAGAGGTGCGATCGCGGTTCGCGTGGATTCCTCTAGACAGAGTTGCCTTGCCACCCACAGAACATTAAGATCTCCAATTAAATCTTCTTCATCTAAAGAATAAGTGCGATCGCTTGCATCATAGCGACCTCTAGTTTTCAATTGTTGATGGGTAGCATAGCCCCAAATTCTTGCCCATCCTTCATCTGGCTCAACTTGCACCGCCAAATAATAATCTGCCGACCAACTGGGAATATCGATCCATTCCTGCGGCACTCGCATCTCGCTGATATCGATGGTTTCGCTAGGAATCAAGATTAATCGAGTTCCTCTAAGATTAATTGCCACTCCATTAACGATCTCCCAGTAGCTAGGAAGAGCAGAGATACTAGGGTAAACTTTTGCTTGCGGTTCGTACTCTTCTTGCAACCAAGGCAAAACAGCACTGAGACATAGTTGGTTGAGATATCCATTCCAGCGAGAAGCTGGCGTAGAAAAAAACTGGTTTTGTTGCCAAGCGCGATCGCGATCTCTAGGCGAAATCTCCAAACACGGTTGCGTTGGCTCGGCAAGTGTCAAAATATGAGACTCGAAGGTCATCGATTTTGCTCCTTATTTTTAGATAGTGATTACTGATAACTGATTGGTCAGCCATTCCTCTAAAACGTTACTGATGTTGTTGAGTATGTCGGAAGTCAAAGAAATATGCAGTTTTTCTTGACTCCACTGAGCTAGTATTAGGAGCAAAGTTTGTCTAGCCTTGGTCAATCGTCGCGACACCGTATACTGTTTAGTTTCTAGTTGTTTAGCTATCTCCTGTTGCCTGAGACCTTGACCGTAGTATAGTTGTAAGAGTTGTTTCGACTCAGGCTCCATCTCCGCTAAGGCAGTGCTTAAAATCTCATTAAGTTGAGCTTGCTGGAAAAGCCTTGTCTGTTCTTCTTGTCGAGCGATCGCGTCTGCTAATAAGGACTCAGACTCGGTTGCGGGTAAATAATCTTGCAACTCCCCCGCTTCTTGTCCGGCACTAGGCGCATTAATGGAAGTCAGGTTTGGATAGAGATAGGAACGAGCCGCTTTAGCACAGGCAAGCAGCCACTGTTCGAGCGTTTCTGGATTGCACTTCGGTTCGGCGGGAGGCTTTTGTTGAGAACGTTCTTGATTGTAAAGAGCCGCTATTGCTTCCCAGGTAGAGGGTTCGGGTTTTGTCAGTTGGCGGGTGGCCGTTGGTTTTTCCCCAGCAGAGGGCACGTAAAGCGTCTTGTAACAGTTCCAGGCCAAAACGTAACGGGCGATCGCGTCTGAATTTAACCCAGCCATTTGCAAGGATTCTACCAGTCGTTTTTGACTCAGTTTGCGGAGTAATGCCCAAGGGGTACAGATGTCTACTTCCTGACGCTGGCGCAGCGTTTCCCGAATGACATTGGCGAAAATGGCACTGGCATAGTTTTTGAGATTAAAACCGCGATCGGGATTGAAGCCTTTGAAAACTCGTTCGATTTGGGCGATCGCCACCTGAAAGCAATCGGGTAGCGTATGCTGAGTTTTCGGAAAGTTGATAATGGCTTTTTGGCTGGCCCAGTAACAGCTTTCTTGTAAGTATGCCATCAGATGCGATCGCGCCCGATTTTTTTGGCTAGACTCTTCTTGGTTGAGAGATTGCCAAACCTTATACCAGTAGAGTCCCCAAAAAGTTTCTGAATTCTCTGCTGGCGATCGCTGTTCCAAACAACTCTGCATATTGCGGCGCAGATGGGGATCTGTTACCCACCGACTGAACTGTTCCGCCTCAAATTGCACAAATGTAGAAAAAATCTCGATTAAGCTTTGTCGAGGACGCATGACTTAGCCTCAACCGCGAGAATCCCCGCCCCGTCGCCTAACGCGGGGTCGGGATGAATCGCAGCTGATAACTTCGTCGTCAGTCGGAGACTCTTGTTGTTGAACATAACGCTTTAACTGCTCCACGGTAACACCTCCACAAGTAGCGATGAAATAAGCAGAGTGCCAAAAAATAGGTGGCTCCCAATAGAATTGCTTCACTTGTTCGGGAAACTCTTTACGAATATAAATACTGCTGACCGTCTTGAAGTTAT
>CAYTUO010000252.1:0-6871 GCA_964441015.1 uncultured Pleurocapsa sp. | reverse complement strand
CATCTCGACACCTCCCTTCGGGTAGGTGTGAGCCTTCTTGCTGTTTGAGGTAAATCTATCTGTCGCATCCTTTTTTCAAATTGGTATTAGTCCCAAAAACCTTAGAATTACAATTCTCTAATTGCCCCCTAAATCCCCCGATTCCAGGGGACTTTGAATTTCGGTTCCCCCCCAAATTTGGGGGCAGGGGGGCGGAATCATATTTACATTCAGCAACGCCCAGAAAGACCCCTTTTCATTGGTGGGTATGTCAGATCGCCTTTTTGCGGCGAGAAACAGCACCTAAAGTTCCCAGGAACAGTAACCCCAAGACAAAAGAAGGTTCGGGTACGGTTTTCACAGAACCTACTCGCAGCGATAAAGGTAGGGGAAGATTGGCAATTATAAATGGATCTTTGATGATGACGCTAGGATCTGGAACAGCGGTGATTTCAGAAACCGCTTGAATGCCACCCCCACCCTTTTTAACATCTTTTAAAAAAGCATTTGCTAAACCATTGAGCAAAGAATCCAATCCAGTTACTTTTGTTGCCGGAACAACTTCTGACAAAATGGCTTCAAAATCATCTTGAATCGAGGGGGTATCGCCGTACTCAAGAATGGCATAAAAAGGAGTGTAGCCAAAATCCACGATCTTTTGCCCGTTATAGGAGAGAAATACCTCAACTTCATCGGGATCTGCACTGTAAATTCTTTCTTCAAGCGTTGAAGTCGGACTCGCCAACCAATCTTGACCTAGCTTATCCTCGCCTAAGTTCCAAGTGTCCGTGAAATCCTGGCCGCTTTTTGGCCCGTAACCGATGCCGATATTACTAAAAGAAATGTTGTTATCGGTCATATACTTGAAAAAGTTAGTGAACCCTTGGTCAACGCCAATCAAACTTGCTGCACTAGTCGCACCGCTTTGTTCGGGACTACCATTGCGACCCGTTCCATAATAGGGAGCGATATTACCAGGAGAATTGAGACTAATTTCAGTATGACCGCGATCGGGAGCAGAGGGATCGATATTAAAGAAAACTGTTTGTCCTTGGTTATTAGTCGGATCTCCAAAAAAGGACAAGCTATTCTTGGTCTCGATGGGTTTTACAGGAATCAGTTGCAGCTTGTTGTAGTCGAAAGTAGCAGCTTCAGCAGCAATGGGAATGCCTACGGCAAAGGCAGTGCTTAGACCAAAAAAGATGGAAATTGAGTAAGTCCGCATGGTGAATTGTTCCCTAAAACTTCAAAAAACTATCAGAATGTCAGAATTATAGTGTTGATTTAGGCTGGAACAATTTGCGTTCTCGCCAACCCATTCGCAGCAATAGAAAGACATAGATCGGGATGCACGCACTAAAGATGTGACGGCTTCCCACAACTTCCATCATCAGAGACGATAGAAGCGGGCCTGCTGCATTACCCAAACAATAGGTGGTCGTAAACAGAGCAATTCCCGCCGCTAATTCCTCCTTAGAAATTTGCTCGCCAAGCAACGCTAAACAGATAGGATATACTGGGCCGATACTCGCACCAGCTAATAAAGAAAAGAACAGAATTAACTGATAGCTATCGAAGACAACGAGTCCTACGCTAGCGATCAAGCCAATGCAGATACTAATAGAAAGCATCCTGACCTTTCCGAAGCGATCGGCTAAGAGAGTAACGGGAAAAGTACTCAGAAGGCTACCGATTACAAAAACCGATAAGGTATAACCCATTTGTTCTACACTGTAGTTTTGATTGAGGAGGAATACAGGATAGAGCGCGATCAAGGTAGCCTCAGCCAAACCGTAAGAAAATACCCCATGTATCGGAAATTTTAGCTTTTTGAGAAGATGGAAAAAGAAAGGACGGGATGGGGAAGGGAGTGTCAATCTCTGCGGCAGACTGCACCAAATCAAAGCTAGCGCACTCAAAACGACACCTCCTCCTAAGAGAAAGGCGAGTTGAGGAGAAATGTTGTAAAAACGTGGCCCGATCGCGGGGCCGAGAATAAATCCTAGTCCCATTGCTAGAAAGTACAAACCACTGACTTGGCTTCGGTTACTTTCGTGAGAAAAGCTATTGAGGGCAGTTTGTCCGCCAACCAAAACGCAACAGACACCTAGTCCCATGACAATGCGAAGGCTAAACCATACTCCAAGTTGGGTGGTCAGTGGAAACAGGGGTGCGCTCAATGCCATTAAGGATAATCCCACCAAAAGGATACGACGAATGCCAATCTGACGCAGCAGATTCTCGACAATGGGAGTGCCGATCGCAATTGCCAGAAAATAAACGGTGGAATTGACTCCGATCCAAAGGCGGCTAACCTGTTGTTGTTCCATAAAGGTTGACATCAGGGGATTAAATAGCCCTAAAGCCGTGCCGAACAAGAAAGAGAGCGCATATAAGATGGATAATCGAGTTGAAAAGAGAAATCCCGATTTAGTTGCAGAAACCTGTTGCATGATTTTCTCCAGAGGAATGAAGGGAAAGAAGGAGAGCATTTCATAGCAATCCGTTGGATGGGTGGGAAACCACCGCGTCGCGATCGCGAAGAAAATACTCGCACTACCCGACTTACGGTTATTCAATCGGATTCGATCTTATGAGTGAAATAAACCCATATCAATCTACCGTTCGCAACTTCACAATTTCGGATTTTTTTTGTAGATTTTTCACAAAATTGATGGGTGACTGGTGATTGGTGATTGGTGATTGGTGATTAGTGATTGGTGATTGGTGATTGGGAGTGTAGGGAGCAGTTAATTACCAGTTATCAGTTATTAGTAATTGTAGTGTGGGCAAGATGCCCACGCGAGCGGGACGCTCGCACTACTACTGAACTCCTGAACTCCTAAGTTAGGCAAAGCCTAACCTACACTCCTGAACTCCTGCCTTCTAACTTCTAACTCCTGATGCAGATTTATTCTTGAATGGGTCTAACATATTTTGAGAACCGTAGAAGAACATATCCTGTTTGCCAAAGACCTTGAGGCATTCTCCCGTGATGCTGTCTGCTTGCGGTGAAACCAGGAAGGAAACTACATCGGCTATTTGCTGCGTGGGAATGGAATTATCGCGGAAAGCCTTGGGAGTCAGATCGGTGTCAACGAAGGCAGGACAGACCGAATTGACTTGAATGTTTTGCTGTTTGAGTTCCTCGGACAAAGATTTCGTCAAGCCAAGAATTGCGTGCTTGGAAGCGGCATAGGAACTAAACAAGGGATAGCCGATAAAGGAGGAATCAGACCCTAAATTGACGATCTTGCCTTTGCCTTGCTTGAGCAGATAGGGAATCGCGGTGCGACAGCAGTAATAAGTGCCAAATAGGTTGACCTCAACGATTCGCCGCCACTTAACGGGATCTGAGTTAACTAAGCTAGCAAATCCGGTAATTCCCGCATTGTTAACCAGAATATCAATGCCGTCCCATTGGCTGACGACTTGTTTGATTGCTGCTTCGACTTGCTCTAGTTCGCTGATATCGGCTCGAATAGCGATCGCTTCCCCGCCGAGTTCTTGAATTTGGGCAATTGTTTCTTCTAACTGCTGAGCATTGCGAGCAATTACGGCAACCCTCGCTCCTTGGGAGGCTAACTTGAGAGCGATCGCCTGACCGATTCCCCGTCCCCCACCCGTCACAATGGCAACTTTTCCAGCTAAAGGAAGGGAAGAAAAGACATTGGCAGAAGGAACCCGTTTGGGTTGATGACCGTTACCGTTTTGCTGATTCTGAGTAGGTAGAGGAACGGTTGAAAGAAGTTCTTGCAAGAGTGCCATGTATTGTTGACCGAGTTGGTTGATGGTTGCCGAAAGATGGAAATTGCGCGAGTATTCGATTTGCAACTCCAAACAGCCATCGGCAATGGAAAAGAAAAACTCTAACAAGGTTGTCCGTTTTTGTTCGGGAGGAGATAGCCGACGATCCCAATCTTCCTTGATAAACTCGAAGACGTTTGAAGGACGAACATCTCGATTTCCAAAATAATTAGCTCGGACTGGGGTGAGATGATTGTCGGGATAGAGATAACTGGGCAAGCGATCGGCGATCCAATCAAAGGTCACTCCGTTCATGGGTAACTCGTCAAATTTTTCTTTAATTTGCTTGACAGTTTGCTCCCATTGTGTATTTGACTCAAGCTTTAGTCCAACGGGGAAATTAACGGCAAAATTGCCAACGCTGTCGAAAAACTGACGATTGTTGCCTAGATTCCTGCTGTGGCTGCGATGGCTCAACACTACGTCGGCTCGTCCACTCCACTCGCTCATCAGTCGGTACAGGGGAGCTAGAAGGAGAGAATAGACGTTACAGCGATAGTGTTGTTTGGCTTGGTTTAACAAGATATTGCTCTCCCGCTGGGACAGCGTAAACCACTCACTCGCAGCAGAAGTCTCTAGATTCCCGCCCAGTTGATGGTCAAAAGGAATTTGGAAAGTAGATTTAGCGGAAGGAAACTGAGATGTCCAATAATCTATGTGACTGGCTAGATTTCCCTGCTGTTCTTCTTCGATTAACAGGCGAACATAGTCGCTATAAGAAGCGGAAACGGGTAAATCTTTGAGATTATCGGGTTTACCGCAGAGCAAAAGTCCATAAATGCTCCAAAATTCTCGGAAAAGCACGCGGTTGCTCAGCAAATCCCCAATAATATGATGTCCGATCGTGTTGATGTCATAACAAGAATCGTTGACTTTAACCACGAGAACAGCGATGAGCGGCCAGCGATCGATCCGAAATTGTTGAGCGATTTGCTCGATTAGGTTGCGAATTTGGGCATCTCGTTCTTGAGCATCCAAATGACTACCGTCGTAGAAGATTGCCTTCAAGGGTTCAGTCGGGCGAATTTTTTGTTGCCACCACTGTCCTTCCCGTTGGACAAAGATCGTCCGCAGCGTGCAATGGCGTTCGATTAAGTAATTAAGCGCTTGATTAACAAGCTCTAGATCTAAGGGTTGATGATAGAGGCAACGAGTGTAACCCGTCCACTGGTAAGGCGGCTCGAAATAACGGATCAGCCAGCGTTGTGCCGGGCCAAGGGGCAGGAATTCTTCAGATGGAGTCAGTTGAGGTTGGTTATGGCTTTCCGTGTCGAGAAGGGCTTGAAGTGCCTTGCGATCTAGCTTGCCATTGTGGTTTTTGGGTAAGCTGGGCAGCCATTCCAAGCGATGGGGTATCATGTAATCTGGCAATCGCCGCCCTAGATGTTCCTTGATTGACTGGGCATCTACGGGAGTACCAGACAAACCAGCGACTAACCGTTTCTGTCCATCTCCATAATCGAGGACGATGACTGCTGCCTCGCGAACAGTTGGATGAGTGTTAAGGACATTCTCGATTTCTCCGAGTTCGATGCGGAAACCGCGAATTTTCACCTGATGGTCGATGCGTCCGTGGTATTCAATACTGCCATCGGGTAATTGTTTGGCGAGATCGCCCGTTCGGTACAGATGCTCTGATGAAAGATGAGCAAAGGGATTGGGACGGAATGCTTGAGCCGTTTTCTCAGCATCTTTGAGATACCCTTTAGCCAGTTGAATGCCGCCAATCCACAATTCTCCTAGCTGTCCAGGAGAGACAGGCTGCATCTGTTCGTCCAAAATTAAGATATCGACATTATCAATGGGTTTGCCGATGGGGATGCTGGTTTCTCCTCGATCACCAGGACGTTGCTCGATAATATGGGCAGTTACGTCAATGGACGCTTCGGTAGGCCCGTAGAGATTTGCCAGTCCAATGAGATCTCCATAGCGATCGCGCCAGCGTTGGATAAAGGAAATCGGTAACGCCTCGCCGCTAAAGACTAACCAGCGCAAGTGAGGAAAAGTTGTTTCTCCTCCTTCCAAGGCATTGAGAAATTCGCCGAACAAGGACGGGACGAAATGCATGACGTTAATCTGCATCTCATTGATCCACTGTGCCAAGTGCCAGGGATCTTTGAGGGTTTCTTTTTCCACCGGACAAGCTGTCGCGCCCACCATCAAGGGCCAGAAGATTTCCCAGATCGAGATATCAAAACAGCAGGACGTTTTCTGGGCAACGCGATCGC
This sequence comes from uncultured Pleurocapsa sp., assembly GCA_964441015.1. Lineage (GTDB taxonomy): Bacteria > Cyanobacteriota > Cyanobacteriia > Cyanobacteriales > Microcystaceae > Hydrococcus. Next base: position 857 of record CAYTUO010000252.1, on the reverse strand, counting down.
CCCTTGTGAGTTGAAAGGCTTTTTGCATCCATTGCAGGCGATTCATGTAGCCCCGATGATTGAGCATTACGCCTTTGGGACGACCAGTCGATCCAGAGGTATACAAAACAGTCATTAAATCGTCGGGATGATTAAGGCAGGGCAGATCGCGATCGCTTTCCTGCGACCAAATTGTAGCATCGACTTGCGTTAAGGTTTGATTTCCCCCTAAGCGTCCTCCCTCATCTAAAAACATCAGCGTATGCAACGGCAATTCTGGAACGAGGCAGGAAAACAACTTCTCACTCAGTTGAGATTGGGTTAGTAAAATGCCGATTTCTGCGTGGTCGAGCATATAGCGAATCCGTTCCTCTGGGTAAGTCGGATCGATGGGAACGTAAGCGCCACCCGCCTTGAGAATGCCCAGGATTCCAACCCACATCAAGGCACTGCGCCGCGTCATCATGCCGACGAGAACCCCTGACTGAACTCCTTGCGATCGCAAGTAACGAGCGACTTGATTGGAGAGGCGATCTAACTCCAGATAAGTCAATTGAGTGGCTCCATCCAGCACCGCTATGGCATTGGGAGTACGCTTGACTTGTTGCGCGATCGCTAAGTAAGGAATGTCACTGGAACCGTTGAGGACGGCTGCCATTTCCCGCAAGCTGCGACAGGATAGCAATGCCTGACGATTTGCTTTCTCGATGCGCTTGGACAGTTGGGCAACTAAACGAACGATTTCGAGCGAATCTAGTCCCAATTCGGCTTCGAGATCTTTATCGAGATCGGCTTGTGTAATGGAAAAATGACAGATTTGGGTGGCAACTTCGCGAAGAATTGATTCAATTTGGCTATTTTTGGGCAAATCGACAAGC
>CAYTUO010000251.1:0-6888 GCA_964441015.1 uncultured Pleurocapsa sp. | reverse complement strand
GGAATCGCTCGTGCCACTGCTACTGAAGGCGAAGCTTCCTTTGCCATCGTTTCGTAATCTTGGATGGCGATCGCCCGTCCCCGATGGCGTAAGGTTTGCGGCCCTCGTAAGCTCAGGTTTTCTAGGGTTTCGGCATTGGCTCCTCCTTCGCTCGGTTTGGGGTTGAATACGGCTTCCACGCCAGGAATGGCGCTTAAGACTTGGGTAATGGTACGACTGTTGAGATTCCCGACTAAACCGCCCCCCGTGCGATATTGCTTGGCACGAATAGCTGCTCCCAAGGGGGGAATTTTACCGAAAATGCCATCACCAAACGTAATGCGACCTCTAGCTCGCTCTAGGGTGTAGTGACGGTCGTTAGCACCCGAATCGTAGAGGAATTGGCGGTTTTGCCAAGTTACCCAAGCTTCGCTCACGCGCTTATTGCGATCGCGTCGCAGGCGTAAAGGTTCCCAAATGACTTCTGTTTGGGTATCTTCTGCCGCTAGTTGTTCTTCCAAGCGTTGAATAATCCGGCGATCGCCAAAGAGTTCCATTGCCAAAATCCGCCATTCGACGTTGGCACGGGCACCGAATAATTCGCGAACTTCTAGCTTTTCTCCCGCCAAAACAGGAATTTGTCGGAATGTAATAATTTGATTGGGTTGACCGGAACTAACCCCTAGCGGATCGTCAGTAATGGTTTGCTGTTGCGATGCCCAAACAGCATTCATAAAAATATTGTCAATCGTCGGTGCCCCAGGCGGTCGATCTTCCTTGAGACGGGCGCGGAGCCAGTGGAGAGGCGCATTGAAGCGAGCTAAAGGCTGACTGTCTTCCGCCGCAATGAAGGAAACCATCCCAGGAATGCGTAAAGCGCGGGTTTCATCTTCTAGGGATAGATTTCGCCAAGTGCTGCCATCCCAGTATTCCCAGCGTAGGGCTGGCCCTTGCGTTTCGCCGCGTTCTTCTACAATGTCAAAGTAGAGATTGAGCCGATCTACAGGCAATTTTTTGTCGAAACCCAGATAAAGCGTGGGGGTAAGATCGCTGACAAATCGGAACGGCTGAAAGACGACACCGGGCCAAGTTGCTTCGTAAGAACGATCTTCGTACTGAAAATCGTTGTAGGTGAGGACACGCTCTGGGTTAAAAGGACCGTACTGCCAGGTATAACCAAGCCGAAAATCTTTTAGGGCGGGCGGTTGAGGAACCACATAGGTAAACTTATTTTCACCGTTGCCCGACCAAGTTGTCGTTGCTGTAAATCCATAGCCGCCCGACTCCAACCGCGCCCGCATCCAACGTGCTTCCCGATCGTTGATTTTAACGAGTGCCATATCTTCAGGAACGATAAACGTAAATTGACCGTCGCGTTCAAAATCTGGCAGGTTCGTTGGGTTGACAATGGCTTGCAAGTCTATCCCCATCCATTCTCTGCCGTTCCAATACTCCCAAACCAGCTTATGCTCTAGGGGAGTTCGCGACGAAGACGTTTGCAGATTTATGCTCTGGGTTGGCGTGTTGGCAATGCGAATAAAAATCTGAGCCTGAGCTTTCGGTTTGCTAAATAATTCTTCGCTGGTGAAATAGAAAGTACTTCCTGGTTGGGGCTGTTGTCCTAACGGATAAAATGACTTGGTGAGATCGAGCGAAACTGTATCGGCAAAGGCTTGGTCGGGTAAAAATCCTTCACTCTCTACTACGCGGGCAAAAACATTGTCCAACTCGAAAATTTCATTCTCTCCACCCAGCAAAAGATATGGCAAATAACCCGTTAGCGTTGCCATCCACGATCCTTCCTCTGTGGGGATAATGGTTAGCTTCAGTCCTGACCCAAGATTCAATGAAAAAGGGTTTTCAATAGTGACATCCTCAGAGAGTTGAATTTCCTCACCAAAAATAAAAATTTTTTCTTCCGTATCTAAAAAAGAAAATTCAAACTGAACGTAGTTAGCTACCCCTTTTAACGCGCTAAAGTCAAATAACAAAAATATGTTTTGACATTCCAAGTATTGATTAGTACCAGATTCCTCACTTCTTGCCTTGACTTGGCAAACCGTTTCACTGGCTGGGGTATCATACCTAAAATAAATTAATACTGGAATCTTGTCTTCTGTAAAAATGATTTGTCCCTGTGAATAAGACGATCGCTCGTATTTGGTTCCAATCGCCAGCGAGTCGAAGGTCATTTGATATTCTTTGACCAAAAGAGGCAAACGAGTGATGAGCGATCGCAGTTTAATGTTGTCTACTTCCGGTAGTATTTTGTTAGTTTCTAACGGTAATGTTTCTGTTAAGCGACAGCGAATCCAATATGCTTCGATCCCGTTAACCGTCGTTTTTTGAGCTTCAGCACAATCGGTTTCGAGGCGGAATTTGCCACTGCGAGTAAAACCATTCGTTCCATCTTGTTTTTCTTCCCCAACTTCCTCGCAGTAAGGATGCATGGCTTTGAAACCCCGCCAAACTTTACCGTCCCAATACTCCCAAATCGTTTCTAAATGTTCGTCGCTAGGTTGGGTTAGCTCAAAGATCGCATCTAGTTGTACTTGTCCTTTTAGTGCCAGCAAAATATCGTGAGCGATGTAAAGGATGTGGGGCGTATCTTGTAATTGACGTTTGAGGAAAGGTTGGAAGGGTTGACTTGACAAAAATTGCGAACTGTGGTTGATATATTGGTCGCGTCCGGGCCAAAGACTGTAAATTTCTTTGAGGCGTGCCGCAGTTATTCCAGTCGCTCGCTCGGTTTCAAAAACAATCTGCTTGCTACTTTCAGGCGGTGGCGGAGCAGCAACTCTAGTACCAGCAAGGATGCGGCTATCAGGCGCTTGGACAGATAACTGAAATACGACTGGTGCCCGCGCGCCTTGGGCTGGAATGAGTTCGATTCCCAATAGCTCTAAAAAAGCCAGTTTATTCTTGTGGGGGGCTTGATTGAGCCGTTGCAGCAGCATGGATTGATAGCGGGCAACAATTTCTAGGAGGGCGCGATCCGCTCCTTGCTCGGCGGGCATCCATTCTGGCAAGTAGCCGAGTCGCCGTGTCAGTAACTCGCTCAAGAGTTGTATTGTATCTCGATCGTCGAGCGAAAGTTGTGAGGATGGGATCATGCTGCCGTTCCCTCCTGAAGATAGAAAGGATAAACCAAATTTTTGAGCGCGTTGGTTGCCCGAACTCGATAGCGCACGTCAATATCGAAGCGGTTGCGTTCTTCTCCAACGGTGACTAGCACCTCAAGTACGTCAATTCGCGGTTCCCAATCGATTAAAGCGCCTCGAACGCGATCGCGAACCAGTGCAATCGTCGTCGTATTAACGGGTTCAAAGACAAAGGTATTCAGCCCCGCACCAAAATCGGGTCGCATTACCCGTTCGCCCGGATTAGTGCCCAAAATAATTTGTATAGCCTGGTGAATATCTTCCTCGTATGCCACCATTGCCAGAGTTTCATCGACATCTAGTTGCAAGGGAAATGCCAAACCCATTCCCAAAAAAGCTTTTGCTGGATCTAAATTGCTGGCAACCATCTGTTGCTACCCTCCAATCATGACGGTCGGACAACCCATTGCGATCGCATTAGGCGGCCCGCTTTCAACAATTAAGTCTCCCATTCTCGCGGCAGGCAAGTTATTAATCAGCACGGTGGCACTGCCAAGCATAACAACGCCCCCGACATGAGGCACTACCCCCGTCACCAAAGGGCAAGCATGGATATCTGCGATCGTTCTCCAAGCTGGTTTTCCGCCAATGAGGACGTTTAGGCTTCCGGTTCCAGGGCCGAGGGGCGATCCGTGACTGGTTAAATCTCCAACTCTAGCGGCGGGAGGCATGGTTTTTCTCCTAGTTAATCTTGACTAAGGGGGCTGTAATATTGGTCAGGGCAGTTCCTTTCAGGTCGATGTTGACTGCCTGAAGCTTAATTTGGGCGGCTTTCAACTCAATACTGTTAACAGCTTGGATGGTAATGCTTTGAGTCTTGTTATCTAAGGAAATTTTTACCGTCCCGGCAAGATTGGTTAGCTCTATCTTGAGTGGATCGATGGTAATTTTTTGCTGGGTGCTGCTGGTAATGGTAATCGATTGGAGCGCATCGTCAAATTCGATTTCATGACCGATGCCGCCTGCCATGCCTGTTTTAATCTTGCGTTTAACCAAAAATTCTGGAGGTGCCAGCAGGGGCGGACGATCTAAAGTACTCCAAAGACCGCCGAGAATATAGGCATCCCGTTCGTCGTTTTGGTTGAACGCTACCAGCACTTCGTCATCGATTTGCGGTATCCAAAGCAACCCCCTGCCCGAACCGCCACCAACGGCTGCTATCCGCGCCCAAGGGTCAAAAGAGGGACGTGAGGGAAGATGCACTTGAACTCTGCCTTCGGCGATCAGGTCTACGTTATTGGTGACTGTTCCAGGTGTGATCGCGTAACCCGTGGTTTCGGGCGAATTTGCCGTCATGGAAGATAAAAATTCATTTGCCATAGATACTAACTCCTAACGCCTTGAACGCGCGCGAGTCCGGCATCGCCTTTCGGGATGGGAATTGAGCCAAACCACACTTCTTTTCTCGCTTGGAAGTTGGTACGATAGCCACCGGAATCAATAGAGTGAGTTGCGGAAGTGATACGATACAATCCGCTAAACTGTTCGCCCAACCCTTCCAAATTGATGACAGTTCCTGCTTTGAGTTTAAGGTTGCCGATCGCACTTCCCGAACCCGTCAAGCGATTATTCAAGCGCGGTAAGAGTTCGCTGATGACTTGTTGAGCAGCTTTCACAGGACTGGTAGGGTTAATAGAAAGGGTTTTTCTTGCCGATTCCGCTCCGATAATGTCTTGGATGTCGCCTAATAAATTTGGATAGATTTGCAAATTAAAAGCAGCGCGATCGTAATCCCAGGAGGCAATCAGAACAAATTCTGTCTTAATGCTAGCTATCCAGGTGCGGGCAGCAACGCCAAATACATCGCCTACCGTGGTCAAGCGAGGAGTAAAATCCATTAAGGATTCTCCCCATTTGAGGGTGACGCTAGGAGCGTAATCCTGAATCAAGAATTGGAAACGAAGGATATAGCCGCGTGGTTCTGCGGTGTGGTCGATATACATTTCCCAGCCATTTTCCCGCGCAATGCCACTGAGAAAGTTAAAATCGCTCTGCATTGTCTGACGGCGAACGAGTTTTTCAGATTCTTCAGCAGATGTTGCCGCGATCGCACTAGCAAGGGTGACTAAAATTGATAGCGCACTGCCAACGGGATCGGGATTGGGAATTAGCAAATTTGTTCCACTCACTAAAGAGGCAACGACAACATCTGGTAGGGGAAAGTTACCAACCGAGGGGATACTAAGCTGGAAAGCTCGATTTTTCGTCCCAGTGGTCAAGCGTTGCAAAAAATCCTGGGCGACAATCTTGAGAGTTGGCATTCCGCCACTGGGGAAAGAAGGCTCTACGCCCGTAATCTCGCCCACGAACACCTCTTCTAAAGGATCGGGAGCATAACCCATAGAAAGCTTAAATCCTTTATCGACTTGGAGGAGAGGATGATCTAGCCAGCGCAAACGCTCGTTGGCGATGCTTAATTCGACGCGATCGGCTCCTTCTAGCCCATCTTGGTAACTGAGACTGCTAATCGAGCCTCGCAGGGCGGCGGGAAGTTCTTCACCGTCGATTTTGACGCGAAACTCTGGCGCATAAAAGGGGTAACGTGCCATAGAATTACATCACCTCCCCCGTAGCTGGATTTTGATAGGGCAAGGAAGGAATTCGCAAGCTTTGTCCGATCGCGATCGCTCTGGGATTGTCGATGTTGTTTGCGATCGCAATTGGTCGCCATATCTGGGGATTTTCGTAGACTTTGGCAGCAATGCTACTGAGGGTTTCTCCCTGCATGACGACATGAACCTTGCTATAGTCAGCAGTCTGGCGATTGACTTCTTTGGCTTCCCTTTCTGGTTCGATAAAGCGGTTGAATGTAACTGTTACCCTTGCCCTAACTGGCGTGCCATCCTCCAAAAACATGATGAATTTCTGACTTGCCCGTGCCAATACGCAGTCAAACTGAAGGGAAGCCCAAGATACTCGCAATACTGGCGGCGCGTGCAATTGCGAATCGATGTCCATTAACCGAACGATTTTGTTCGTTTCCTCGCGAACATCTCGCTTTTGTACGTCGGGCGTGTCGTAGGTGTCGAAGAATAATTCCATCTCCAGCGTTTGCATATTGCCATGCACGAACTGGAGTAGCGGGCCAGAAAGACCAGGAATCCCTTGCGAGGCAAAGTTATTGTCCTTATTGAGGGTGTACTCCTCTGGATTGAACTGGACTTTGAACTTCTCGCCCGTATGCTTTACTTCAATTTGTGCTTTTGCTAGAGAGGGCATAGGTATTGTTCGCTCCGTTGCTGTTAAAAAGTTCTGCCCATACGTTCGCGTTGAGCGATAATGCGATTGTCAAGCTGTTTGAGTACCTGTTCGGTTAATTGGTCGATGTTAACGGCGTTAAGATTGGGCGGTGGATTAGGCTGAAAATTTGGGGGAATATCGGTTGTTAAATGGTGTGGCGATGAATTGAGAGGACGAGCGATCGCGTCTTTCATTTCTAGCGGCTGTTTGACGACTAGATTGCTTTGAATTCGTTCTTCTAGTCGCTGGCGATCGCGAACTACTCGCTGTATAACGTTCTGGCTTTCTCGAACCAACGCACTCTGATGTAGATGAGTCATTGCAATCGATCGCTCCAGGCGATTAAATACCTGTTGCAGAGGACTTGGTTGTGTGGGAGCTAATGCAGCGATTTTTTGTATTGAGTAGTTTTGCTCTAGTCGCAGCACAGAAGTGTTAGCCGTTGTCAGTAAAGGAATGGGAGCAAACCTATCTTGTCTGCGCTCTAACCAAGATGTAGAACTTTCTC
>CAYTUO010000250.1:0-6894 GCA_964441015.1 uncultured Pleurocapsa sp. | reverse complement strand
TTGGGAGATCTAGAGATAGGTTATCTTAAATTACTTCTCCGTTATCCCAGTCACCAGTCAATCGATGAAAGGATTTTGGATTTTGGATTGATTGAATCACCAATCACCAATCAGCCAAAAACAAAATTGCTTTCAGTGAGGCTGCTAGCTTTGACTCCCTGCAAAATAGAAACATCCTGATTTAATACCTCAATAATAGTGTTTTTACCGGCTTGACGTAAATTCCAATCTGTGCCTAGATCGGCATAAGTGAAACTCATATTGGCAAAGCCGATAACATCTTTCTCCCTGCGACTGAAGTCAGCAATAATATTAGCCTCATCGGGTAAGTCAGCCTCATCTGTAACAATCCAGAATTGGTCGGCTCCTTTACCACCTTTGAGCAAGTTATCACCCCCTCCCGTGCCAACATAGAAGCGATCGCTTCCCTCTGCGCCATAAATTTTGTTGTTAGTGCCCGCAAACACAACGTCATTGCCTCTGCCTAGATGGATGCGATTGCCGCCAAAAGCTTGACTGACATCAACTAGATCGTTGCCCCGTCCAGCAAAGAGGGTGTCATTGTTGCCATCGAATTCACCATCAGGATCGGCTGCATCGAATACATCATCGCCACGAGTTCCAAAGATTGTTTCTTCTGGTTCGGGAGATACGATAACATCTGCTAGCACGGTATCTTGGCGAAAATCGAGGTTTTGAATGCGCTCGTCTTGCTCGCGAGGCTTATCTTCTTGTGCGAAGGGTGTTTGGCTAAAGCTAGCGTCAAGGTACTCAGCTAAAGCATCTTGCTCAGTCCCATCGGGGACAAAAGTAGCATCACCCGTGCGAGGTACGTCTTCTGCTTGAGCTAAGTCTACGCGATCGCGTTGGGGGATAGAATAGCCATCGCCGCCACCGGCTAGGAAGTTCAGCGTCACCATCCTGAAAGTGCGGTTGGGATCGCCGATTAATTCGCCATCTCTCGCAATAACATCTACAGTCTTTCCTTGGGCATCCTTAATGGCTAGAGAGAGAACGCGATCGCCTGCTGCCCTGTCCAAATCGAAACTGAAAGCCATGCCGCCTACTTGCGGAAAGCGACCTTCAGAACTGGTAGAAGCATTAGTACTGGCTGCCAAACCGTGTTCAATAATAGTTAGCAGTTCTTGGGCAGTGACGGTGACTAGCGTCAAACCATTGTTAAAGCTGAGGGCTGCTGAAATATCAAGCTGAGATACGCCACCTTCAGGCTTACCCGTCAATTCGTTTCCTTGAGGAGGCAATCGCACGGGTTCCGTACTGCCAGTCGGCGTAGTGATGCGACCAATGCTGGCACGAATACCGCCACCATTTTTGAGAGAAATGATGACATTGGGATCGTAGGCTTTGGCGATCGCCAGGTTAGCATCAGCCGTTAGATTACCCAAATTCGTTTCTTGGTTGCGAACTCCATCAACACCGCCACCAGCGCGATTGCCGTTGAGGTAGACATTAGTGATGCCGAAGAAATTGCTATCGAGTTTAATAATTTCTTGTTCTAAAGCTTTGGTAATAGCAACAATTTCTGGATCTTCTAGTCCTTGAGCCTCAACTGCCGCAACTCCCTGATCATCTGTCGCATAAGCGCCGCTAATGTTGGGGTCATAACTTTCAGGAACAATCAGACCATTTTCGTCAAAGTCAATGACCAAGCGTCCGACGTATTTGTAATTTCCGTCAGTGTTGACAACAGCAATAGGATTGCCCTCTGCATCTGTTTTGACGATGGGATAAACCCCTTGAGCCGTATCTCCAGCGCGGAGGCGATCCGTTTCGTCTACCAGTCGCGTATTAGAGCCACCCGCAACGATAATATCGACATTCTTCAAATAGCCTGCCAAGGCTTGTTCGATTTCAATCTGCTGCATATGTGCCAGTAAGATGACTTTATTCATCCCTGGGTTACTAGCCAACAGTTCGTCTACCGACACTTGAATAATACTCGCTAGTGCCTGTAAGTCGGCAGGATTGTTAGCATCGAACGGCTCAGGAGCAACGCCGACACCGCCCGTCGAAGAAATTGACTTCAAAATAGGTGTATTTGCCCCAACAACCCCGATTTTTTCGCCATTGACGGTAATAACCGTACTTTTAGCAATTTTCTTGGGAATGGTACTGGCTTCCTGTCCGTCGTCGGTTACTAATCCGGCTAAGTTGGGATCGCTGCTGAAGTCGAGGTTGGAACTCAGGTAAGGAAACTTCGTACCGAGATAAGTTCCGTCCGCGCTAGGTTCGATTAAACTCTTGATAACTGCCGTTCCTTTGTCAAACTCGTGATTGCCAAACGCGATCACTTGGAATCCTAGTTCGTTCTGGATGAGAATATCTCCCCGTCCTACGCCGCCGAATACCGACTGACTGGCATCGAAGAACACGCTAGGAATATAGGCATCGCCAGAAGATAGGACTACAGTATTGTCGTAATCCAGCTTGCGATCGCCATCTCGATCCTGATTTTTCAGGGCATTGAGAACGGCACTAAAACGCGGCGCATCTTCAATTGCCTTGGCGTTCGCCTCTTGGTCAGAAGCGTGGAGCAGTTGCAACGTGAAGGTTTTCGGCTTCAGGGTAAAGCGTCCCAAGATAGGTTCATGATCGCTCGCTTGCGTGGGGAAATCGGCATTTAGGTGAACAATATCGAACTCGGCATTCTCAAACAAGCTGTCAGTGGCCAACATTTGATCGAGAATTTGGGAATTGCCCTGAAAGTTATAGGTATAGGCGTTATCGTCAGCTAATTTGCCGATGAGGTTGGTTAATATTTGCTCGTCCCCTTCACCTGCAAGCTTCGAGAGAGTAGGCGAGAACTCAAAAGTATTGAGGTCACCTGTGAGGATGACGTTAGCTTGGGGATCTTCTGCTAAAATTTCGTCAACATAGCGGTTGAGAAACTCGGCTTGAGCGTTGCGATCGCTTTCCCCTGCTTGAATAAAGGGCTGAGTGGCACCGAAAATCGGGGAACTGCCTGAGCGAGAGGTGAAATGATTGTTAATGACGGTCACTGTCGAGCCGTTGAAGCGGAAATCAGCCCGCAAAGGAGCGCGAGAGTCGTTAAATGCCTCGGCATCGAGGGACTGAATCGAATTTTCGTCAAGTTCTACTCGCTCTCGATTGTACAGATACGCAACTCGAATGTTGCCGCCTGGTTGACCGCCGGAAGTGCCATCGGCTGGGGGTACATCAAAGAATTGGTAAGTTGGCCCACCTGCGGCAGCGATCGCATCTACTAAGGCTTTTAAGGTTTCGCTGGCATCAGTTGTTCCGTCATCAGTAGCACCGCTATTATCCTGGATTTCTTGCAGTGCCAAAATATCAGGCGACTTTAGGTTATTGACAATCTGAGTGGCAATCTGGGCGATTTGCTCGGTATCGGACGGATCTAGATTGAGAACGTTGTAGCTAGCAACGGTAAGCTGATTTTCTGTGCCAACTAAAGCTGTCTCTTCTTGCGTCAGTCCGCCGTCAGTCACTATAAACGTTTCGGTGGCGACTACCTCAAAATTTCCAAAGCTGTAGTTAATTACACCCGTTACCTTGCTCAGTTCGTCCCCTACCTTGACATTTGCCTCAAAATCTGGTAATAAATCGCTGTCTAGCTGTACCTGAATGCGTTCGGGGTTGGTATCGTCAGCTTGTAAGGGAATGCCGCCACGGGAATTTAAATCGGGCGTTGTCGAGGCACCATCGTCAGAAACCGTCCAAATTTCCCCAAATTCATTGGGAGGAGAGACAGCAATAGGATTTTTAACGGTCACCCGCATTCCTTCTAGACTTTCGTAGAAGTCGATCCCGTCTTGTTCTGGATCGAAGACCGCAAAATTGTCATCATCTACAATTTCCGTGGGTGGCGTGCGGCCCTCTTGACCTAAAACCACTGCATCTGGAAGCTCGTTACCCCTTGATAAGGTAGTAATGATAGGACTGACGATCTGAGTGATGGAAAGATTGCCCGTACTGGTACCCCCAGGAGTAAACTCTTGTACTGTGCCTTCAACCTGCAATTCATCGCCAACTTGGACGGTAGGAGTTGAACTCGTGAAAACAAAAACTCCATCAGAAGTTGCATCATGGCGATCGCCTTCAGCATCTTGTAAGTAAAAGCCTCTAGCATCCACCGCCGTGACAATTCCCGTGGTTTTAACGCTTTGACCGACTAGCGCAGAGGTATGACCTTCGCCTTGAATCTCGGAGATTGTGACAGCATCGCGATCGAGCGTTTCCAGACGGGGATCGAGATTGAGCGGTTCGGGTAACTTAATCTGAATGATTTCGGTGTTATCAATATCTGGGCCGCGTCCGATGGAGAAGGGATAGTTGTTGTCGTTGGCAACGAGAAGGGTATCTTCATCGAGAACCAATACGTTTTCAATAGTGACGAAGGGAAAAGTAAAGGTCGTACTACCGTCGCCGTTGAGATCGTTAGGATCTTGAACGTTTAGCAGATCCACCAGTTCTTTTTTAGCAACAAAACCCCTCTCATCTAGGTTAGAAAAATCAACCAGGAAAATTTTCTTGAACTCGGCTGTATCAGCTTGTCCGCCATCCCGTTCGATAACCAGAAATTCATTGTCATTGATGGGCGTAAAATCTCCGATCGCGTGGCTGGGATCGTCTAAGCGATAGTATCCAACCAATCCCTGATAGGCAGAAGTCGCTACATCAAACTGATAGATGCGTAGTGCTTTTTCATTATCCCCCGTCACCGAACCTTCCAATAAAGGATAAAGAGTCATTCGATCTGGGCTATAGGCCATGCCTTCAAACCCGCGAGAACGACCTAAATTAGCCTCATCTGGGTTGGTTATGGAGGGATTATCGGGGGATTGTACGAAGTCGCCAACAATGCGATCGCGTACCAAATCTCCTGTCCCTGGAAAATCAGTAAAGAAACCATCAACCCCCAATTGAATAAATTGCTCGTATTCTTCTTGTGCGGTTTGGGGAGTCCCATCTTCCTTCAACACCCAGAATAGTTCTTCATTGCGGAAGGTATAGGGATGAACTTGCAACCCGGCCTCATGGGCATCCTCAACGACGGGAAGCACTTCTCCCGTTAGCTGTTCGGTAATTTCAGCAACGCCATCGTCATTACCATCCACGGGGGTATCTAGGGGTTTAGTGAGAACAAAGGTGCGTTTCCAGGGGCCAATTCCATCCGCATAGCTGGCCACAAAATCCTTCAAGAAATTGGCATCTGGATCGTCATCTTGATTAATTAAATCGCCGTAGGTTGTATTTGCTGTAATTAAATCAGTTCCGTAGACAGAGACAGGATCGAAGTTGGGATCGCTAAAGTTGGAGACGATATCGTAGGGCTGTAAATGGAATTCGTCATATAACTGCACCAGAGGCGTATTTTCTAGCGCTGTTCCCGACAAAAGCCGTTTATCCAACTCCAGTAAGTTTTGCACCTCAAAAGACTGAATAAATAGGCGATCGGGGTCGGTAAAGCCTTTTTTGAGCAGCGTTTCGACTAAAGGTTCTTCTAGCGACAGTTCTTGCTGAGCAAAATAGGTAGGATGTTTGGTTTCAGGATAAATGCCGATTTTGAGTCCCGTGCGAGCTTCTATGTTTTGTACGAGTTCGATAATTTCCTCAAAAGTGGGGATCTCGAATAAACCATTGAAAGACTGAGCGCGATAAGAGCGAGGCTGAACCGCCCGCAGTGACTTAATTTCTGCCAAGGTGAAATCTTCAGCAAACCAACCCGTGACCGAGACTCCATCAACCATCTTAGTCGTCAAGCGAGAGGCAAACTCTGGCTTTTCGGCCACATTTGTCGTTGCCAAGGTGACTTCGCCCGTTGCCGGATCGATTGTTGCTAGCATAGGCTCGTGACGAGCAATTAGCACCCCATCCTTTGTCGTGACTAAATCGGGTTCGATAAAGTCAGCCCCTTGCAAAATGGCTAAACCGTAAGCTTCCAACGTATGCTCTGGCAAGTCGCCGCTAGCTCCCCGATGACCGATAACTAAGGGATCTTGTCCGTTGAGTGTATTCAGTTTAGGAATATTGGGCGTAGCGATGGGAGCTTCTAGCAAGACTCCATTAGCATCGAAGTGGAGTAAGTAAGGCCCAAATTCGTCTCCTATCCAAAAACTGCCATCTTCAGCAACAACAAGGGATTCCACATCGAAATCCGCACCTGTCAGCAAGCGGTCTTCCGTGTTGTTCTTAACAATCCTCCAAGGAATAACCTGGTTGGGATCAGACAGTTGGATAAACGTTTCTACATCGACGCTGCTATCTCCATTCTCCGAACCCGCAAAATTAGGATCTACTTGATAAATTCTCAGCAGATAGTCAGCACTGTTGCTTTTTGCGCCAAAACCATTGTCGGAAAGGAACCAGAAACTATCCCTATCAGCAAATTGAACACCGCTAAAGCCTTGAATCGGCTGTCCAGGGAAAGGCCCCGTGCGATCGTTGCCCGAAATTCCCTCACCTGCCGGAGGCCCATCAGCAAAGGTATCGGCTGGAAGCGAAGCAAATCCTTCTAATTCGGGACGCGGGACATCGACTGGCTTAACACCAAACAAAGTTTCATACATCAATTCATAAATCTTGGTGTTATCGAGGGTGCTAGGCAGCTTGTCGGCATTTAAGCCAAATGCTTTCGCCACGATACTACCAGAGTTATCTGGCGTTCCCTTCCAAGCTACGCCAAAAGCGTAGGTATTGCCGTTAGCATCAGGTGCGGAGATGAAAGGCTCAGTGTTAGAACCATTTACGCCATCGAGGGGAAGTTCTACACCCGGTTCGGTTGTCGGGTTAACTTCGTTAGTTCCCACTGTCTCATCAACCGATAGTGGGTCACGAATTTCCAATCCTCCCGCATCGCTATCGGCGGCTGTAATTAGCAGCGTATTGGGATCT
>CAYTUO010000249.1:0-6913 GCA_964441015.1 uncultured Pleurocapsa sp. | reverse complement strand
GCCGAGACTCAGGAATTAACGTCATTGATGTTACATTTAATGGTAACGCTCGCTTCGAGATGCTTTTAGATACCGGAGCCAGTGCGACAACCATTAGCCCTGATATGGCAGAAGCACTAGGACTAAATTTAGATAGACAAATCCCTGTAGCGACTGCTGGTGGAGTGATTCGCGCAGGGATTGGGCGCGTTGCCTCAGTACAAGCGGGTGGTTTGGTTATCAAAGATTTAGATGTAATCGTCTCGCCCCATCTACCTATAGGACTTTTAGGACAAAATTTCTTCGGCAGTCACGACGTAACCATTAAAAATAATGTCGTTGAATTACGCATTCGTACATGAACTTCAAGGGTGCTAATTTGGAAAAAGTCAATCTCAGTAAAGCGAATGGTGATAGTACACTTGGTTTGAGTTCGCACCGAAATGCTATTTTTTTCCAATGGAAATAATTATCAAACTCTTGCAACAGGAAGAAGATAAAAAGAAGGCAAAACTGAAAAATCAAGTGAAAAAGATAGGAAAAAGTTTTGTCCAGAGAGTGCGAGGAATATTTAATCCAATGTCAGAGTAGCTGCCACTCATGTCAATTTCCTTTCTTCTTTTCTTCTCTAGTTTGATTGTTCGCCTTCTCTGACGGCGGAATGCCCTTAAGAGAAATCAACGCTTCCATAACCGATTTAGCGACGGGTGCTGCTACAGTAGAACCAAAAGTATTTCCGCCTTGGGGTTCGTCCACCACGACTAAAACGACGTAACGGGGAGAATCAACTGGTACAATGGCGACAAAGCTCGTAATTTTCGCACCAGAAATATATCCTCCCGTAGGGCTGGCTTTTTGAGCCGTTCCTGTTTTTCCACCAATGCGATAGCCAGGGATTTGAGCGGCCTTGCCAGTTCCCTCAGTCACCACGGTTTCCATCATTTGCACGATCGCTTGACTGGTTTGGGGAGAGAAAACGGTTTTAGTAGAAAAAGACGGTTTCCAGTGAAGATGTCCTTTCGCGTCAACTAATCCTCGAACTACATGAGGGGTCACTAGCTTACCCCCATTGGCGATCGCACCGTGTAACTGGACTAACTTCATCGGCGTTAGGGAAAAACCTTGACCAAAAGAAGCGGTTGCTGTTTCAATCGCCCTAGCCGTAAACTCAGTTTCGCTTTTCAGATGTCCGGCTAGATCGCCAGGAAGATCGACTCCAACTTTTTCTCCGAGTCCCAGTTTCTTTAAATTTTTATAGTAATCATGCTTGTTGAGTCGGCTAACGATCTGGATCATGGCAATATTACTAGAAGTTTGCAACACCTCAGCAAGACTCAGAGAACCATAACCCTGTTTCGTCGCATTAAAAATATTCCAGCCATCGACAGTAATCGAACCAGAGTCGTAGAAGTGGCTGCTGGGTTGAATTGCGCCTGCGTCTAGCGCGATCGCAATATTAATTGGCTTAAACGTAGAACCTGGTTCGTAGAGATCGGCTACTGTCCAATTTTTAAACAGTTCGACTTTTGACTTGCTATACTCATTAGGATTGTAGGTTGGATCGCAAACGAGTGCCAGAAGAGAGCCATCGCTCGCATCCATGACGATAACACCGCCTCGCTTAGCATTAAACTTCTTCAGTTGTTCCCTTAAAGCAGCGCGTGCTGCTCGTTGTAGGCGGAGATCGAGCGTGAGTTGCAATTGTAAATGATCGAAACTCAGGACATCTTCTGGCAGATAAGCTGGCATGATTGTCCCGCGCAGATCGCGTCTGATGAGAAATTTCAAGGAATTCCTCTCCAGCAACTTTCGTTGACTGCTTTCTACTCCCGCCTGACCTTGATAATCGCGATCCACATAACCGATCGCCTCGGCGACCATTTCTTGTTGCGGATAAAAGCGGGAATAATGTTCTTCTAATTCGATGCCATCGATAGGAACCTCATCAATACGCAGTTTCCGAACTTGCTCGGCGACATCTTCTGCTAAACTCGACGAGAGGCGAATTCCGGTTTCTCTGTGCTTAAACCGCGCTAATAGTTCTTGCGGTGTCTGATCGCCTAAGATTTTTGCCAATTCTGCGGCAATTTGCTCTTTTGGCTTGTTAAACATTTTTGGATGAACGTAAAGGCTATAAACCAGCCGATCGGTAGCCAGAACATTCCCGATGCTATCAACAACCGAACGACGAGGAATGTAGGGTTGTACGTTCATCATTTGCTGCTGTCTTGCTCTTTGTTGCAGTTCGGCAGCTTGAATAACTTGTAACTGATATAGCCTCCACCCCAAGCCAATACTGCTTGCTACTATGACTCCCCAAACCAGCATTAATCTAAATTGAGGTAACTTGGGGGGTTTTGCCTTTACCTGGGGGCGATTTTGACTCGACAATTGACGGGGCGACGATCTTTTTTTCTGAGACAAATTTTTTCTTGAGCGATACTTAGCTCGCGAGAGTGGGAGTTGGGAGGGTGAATCAGTCATTGGTTATGGGGTGTTTGTTATTGGTTATTAGCGATCGCTAGCAAAATTTTTTCCTTGACGATACATAACCATTAACAACTATCGAGAACGCGATCTAATAAGCCAGAGGAGTTTTGCCGATTATCGGTTTATTTTCAGCAACAGTGTTTTTTTGAGGTTGACTCAGCGAAGGAACTGAGGTTGGAGAGAGAAAGATTACTTGAGCGGGATGAAGATTGGTCAGACCCATTTCCGGCCTTTCAGCTTGTTGGGCAAGCTGGTTTTTTAAGCTTTCGCTCATCGCTGTTAGATGACGTTCGTAACGTTGCAAAGTTTCTAGCTTTTGATATTCTTGACTCCAGAGTCGGGGAATGTATACGCTCCAAGCATAAACTCCCAAGGCGGAAGCCACTAAACTCAACGTGATCGCAAAGGACGTTTTTTCCAAGGTGAGGAGCGATCTCTCTTTGGCCGATAACTGAGGAGATTGGATGGGTAAAGGAAGAATATTTCGCCTCGACATTCCAGACACAGCCGGATTTTCAGCTTTTCTGGAACGAGAACCTAAAGGGCGATTACGCAAGTCGGAAGTAATAGACATATCTGAGTCTACGATTTATGACGGCTGTTTTAGGGCATTATACCTGTCAAGAATCTAAATTCTGAATTTAAGTTTCGTTATTTTTAAGCTATTTTTTACAACGAAACCCATCGCTGAGGGAAGTGGACTCGGATTAAATATCGTGGGAAAAATTATAGAAAAACATCAAGGCAAAGTTGAAGTTCCCAGCCAACCTGGGCATACTAAATTTAGTGTATGGTTATCCATCCAGTGACCAATCGCCAATCACCAATCACCAATCACCAATCACCAATCACCAATCACCAATCACCAAAAATCTGGCTTGGAGAAATTTAATGAGTAGAGGGGCAATTATCTGCGTTGATGATGAAAGATTTGTACTGACTAGTCTGCGGGATCAGCTAACCAGTTTTCTGGGCAATGAATATGAAATCCTCCTCGCTGAAAGTGCTAGAGAAGCCTTAGAAATTTTTGCCGAACTCAAAAAAGAACAGGTCGCCATTCCCCTGATTATCTGCGATCAAATTATGCCAGGGATGAGTGGAGAGCAACTTCTGATCCAGATTCACGTCAACTATCCTAAAACTCGAAAAATTCTTCTGACCGGACAAGCTAGTTTTAAGGAAGTGATCGACGCAGTAAACCACGCCAACCTCTATCGCTACATTGCTAAACCCTGGGATGAAACCGACCTCGGTTTAACTGTCAGGGAAGCCATCCGCAGCTATTTTCAGGATTGGCAACTGATCGAGCAAAACGAAGCCTTACGCCAAAGCAACGAAGCCCTACAGCGAGAAATTGCCGATCGCCAACAAGCACAACAATTATTGCAAGAAAGCGAAGAACGGCTTGAGAGTATCCTCAACTCCCTCGAAGAAGTCGTCTGGTCTGCCGAACCCAATCCGCCCAAGCTTCTCTATCTAAATCCTGCTGCTGAAACGGTTTACGATCGCCCTGTCTCGGATTTCTTTGACAATCTCAATCTCTGGCTGGAAGTCGTGCATCCCGACGATCGCGAAAGATTGAGAGAAACCTCTCAAATGTTGCTCGAATCGGGCACCCTGAACTTAGAATACAGAATTGTGCGACCGGATGGAGAAGTACGATGGCTGAGCAGTCGTCGCCGCGTTATTTACGATGCCAATGGCGTACCCGTTCGCATAGACGGCATTATTCGCGACATTACCCAAGAAAAACTCGCTCAGGAGCAGTTAATCCACGAGGCACTCCACGATGCCCTCACGGGTTTGTCCAATCGCAGCTTATTGATGGAGCGGGTCGAAAATTCACTGCAACGGGCGAAGCGGCACCCAGATTATCTCTTTGCCATTCTCTTTATTGACCTTGATCGCTTCAAAGTCATTAATGACAGCCTTGGCCATCAAGTAGGCGATCACTTGATCGTCTCAACAGCACGTCGGTTGGAAAGAATAGTCCGCGCCACGGATACGATCGCTCGCTTGGGTGGAGACGAGTTCGTCATTCTTCTCGACGAGATCGACGATATTAATGATGCCATCCGCATCGCCGAGCGCATTTCCCGCAAACTGAGAATGCCCCTCAATCTCGACGGTCGAGAAGTTTTCACGAGCGCTAGCATTGGCATTGCCTTGAGTTCGCCCAACTACCATCAAGCCTCCGACCTTCTGCGAGATGCCGATATTGCGATGTATCGTGCCAAAGCCAAAGGCAAATCTTGCTACGAAGTCTTCGATAATGAAATGTATGCCCAGGCGATCGCCCAACTTCAACTCGAAAACAACTTGCGCCAAGCCTTAACTCGCAAAGAGTTTCAAGTCTATTACCAACCCATTATCTCCACAAAGACGGGCAAACTCGCGGGATTTGAAGCCCTGATTCGCTGGCAGCATCCCGAACGCGGTTTTATTTCTCCAGCCGAATTTATCCCGCTTGCTGAGGAAACTGGGTTAATTGTGCCCCTTGGCGAGTGGATTTTAGAAGCCGTTTGTCAGCAAATTAAGCTTTGGCAAGAGCAATTTCCTCTCAAAGTTCCTCTCAAAGTGAGCGTCAATCTCTCAGCCAAACAACTCCGAGGGACTAATTTTGTCCAAAAAATCGACCAAATTCTCATGAAAACGGGTTTAGAAGGTTGCAATTTGCAGTTAGAGTTAACTGAAAGTATGCTCATGGACGATGTTGAAAATCTCATGGAAACGCTTTCGCAACTGCGAATCAGAGGCATTCACTTAAGCATCGATGATTTTGGGACGGGCTATTCCTCGTTGAGTTATTTACATCGCTTTCCAGTCAACTATCTCAAGATAGATCGCTCGTTTGTTCAAGGACTTGGCGATAATACCGAAAGCCTGAAGATTACTGAATCGATCGTTGCACTAGCGAATAATTTAAAAATAGCCGCGATCGCTGAAGGCGTGGAAACTAAGGAACAATTAATACAGTTACGCAAACTCGGCTGCGAGTACGTTCAAGGATACCTATTCTCGCCTCCTGTTCCTGCCAAAGCTGCAACTGAATTCCTCTACAAGCTATTAGGCAGTTCTCAAGGGGTAGCTGTTGACAAAAATCATTTATTGCTGTGGTAAAATATATTTTATTCTAAAGAATTGTCTAGAAGGGCTTTCTGCCAACAACACTAAACATTTGCTGAAGAACTAACGCAGGGTCTATATACTTGCCACCATACATCAAACCCCAATGGAGATGAGGGCCTGTCGTTCGCCCCGTCATTCCCACGCGAGCAATTCTTGCACCCACAGGCACTTCTTGACCTTGCCACAAAATAATTCCCCCCTCTCGATCAATTAAATAGCGACCTTGAGGAGAACTTTGTACATCTCCCATCAGGTGACAATAAATATGCGTCCATTGTCCCGACTGAATTTTAATAGACGTGCCGCAGGCAGTATTATCTGATAACTCTACAATTCGACCCGTCCACCAATTGCGAACGTAACTTCCCAAGGGAGCCGCCATATCTAGGCCGTAGTGAAATTGAGTCTTTCCATCAACAGGAGAACTCCGATAACCAAAGGGAGAGGTATAGGCTTGAAAGTTTTCTACTGGAAAAGAAGCGTATTGCCAAGGACTGCTAGGGGCAGCAGCCGGAACGTATTGAGCTTGGAGAGATTGCTGTTTGAGTCCCCCTAGTAAAATACTGGTTACTAGCACTGAAAAAGTCAGCAAAAAAAAGTAATTTCGTCGGGAACGAAAAGCGTTGATTTTTCGTCTGAGCGAAAAGATGAATTTCATGATGTCACTACTCACACCTACAAACTAGATCGGGAAAATATTAAAAAATCTTAAAAGCTGACAATTGTTCGCTATCATATCAGCTTACTAGGGGATTTTGTTAAAATCCAGAAACAGTTAATTGCGCTTGCCCAATACGTTGCCCTGACTATGTTAAGTGACATCTTTCCCTTTGTTTTTAAGCTAGATACCGTCGCGATCGCTGGTAGCTGTCTTTGGTCGCTAGCTTTGTATTTAAGTTTTTCATCCGTGAGGGAATGGATTATCAAACAACTCGATCGCTGGTTTAACTTTGCCGAGCGATCGCTATACACTTCAAAAGAAGAGTTTGAAAAAACTCGCAAGGCAAGGGAATCGCAAAATGCCTTTTATGCCTCTCTCTTCAGCATTATCCCCTTCCTAGCCGTCGGAGGATTTTGTAACTGGGGTGTAGAAATCGGTTTGGGTCGTAGTTGGGCTGTTAGTGTAGGAATCTTAGCTTGTATCGCTTGCGGAGTCTACGAACTAGGGCGACGAGACGGACTGGGTTAGGGACAGTTACCAGTTATCAGTTACCAGTTACCAGTGTCAGGAGTCGTAGAGACGTTGCACTGCAACGTCTGTACAAGAGTTCAGTAGTAAATATTCTTCCTTGTCCCTTTGTCCCCCTTGTCTCCC
>CAYTUO010000248.1:0-6921 GCA_964441015.1 uncultured Pleurocapsa sp. | reverse complement strand
TTCCTCCCCCGGTTAAAACGCGGGGGCTTTCAAGCTTCCCGCATTATCCTGGTAATATAGAACAATGAAATGTCCTAACAACAATAATTCATTAGATTTTAGTATTAAAACTCATTTTTAGTTTATGCCCTCGATCGCCCCAGTTCTCAATCCCTGTATCTTGTTGGTACAGACAGATGAAGCCTTTGCTCAACGAGCAAGTCAGGATCTCAGAGAAGCAGGCTATAGGGTTGCGATCGCCCCAGATGTTGACAAAGCTTGGCTAGAAATTGAAACGCTGCAACCTGCAATGGTGGTTGTTGATCGCGTTTTGACTGGAGAGTCGGGATTAAAGCTATGTCATCAACTGAGAAAAGAAGGCAATCGGGTTCTAATAATTCTCTTGATAGAACAAGAAACCGTGGAAGAGAGAGTAGCTACTCTGGAAGCAGGCGCTGATGATTATTTGCTCAAACCTGATCGCGCTAAAGAGTTTTTGCAGATGG
Source organism: uncultured Pleurocapsa sp. (assembly GCA_964441015.1). Lineage (GTDB taxonomy): Bacteria > Cyanobacteriota > Cyanobacteriia > Cyanobacteriales > Microcystaceae > Hydrococcus. The sequence goes on along the minus strand of CAYTUO010000248.1, from coordinate 6,436 downwards.
TTCGCTTTTATCTACATCCCCCAGAAACCAGAAAAGAGCAATTGCTGTTTGGGGAACTAATCTTAGACTTAACAACGCGCCGTTTATTTTTGGGGGGACAAGGCATTGACTTGACTATGAAAGAGTTTGAGCTTCTGAAATACTTAATGTCTCATCCCAGAGAAGTTCTAACTAGAGAGCAAATTTTAGAAAATGTATGGGGCTATGATTTTCAAGGAGAATCAAACGTTATTGAGGTCTATATTCGCTATTTACGCCTAAAAATCGAAAATGAAGCTCAAAAGCGCCTGATTCACACAGTTCGAGGCGTAGGCTATGTGCTGCGAGACTCATAATTGGCAATTCGCGATCGCTAAAATGCTTGAATCCATTCTTTAAGTTCATACTCCGTCCAAATGCCATTTTGCCAGTAGGGATCTGACTCGATGAGTTGGCGAACCGTCGCTTCGTCTTCTGCATCGTAAATACCGAAAACCTTGGTCGTGTCCTTAGTCGGCCCGATCGTAATTAAAATTCCTTTTTCTTTCTGTTGGGCTAGACCATCGAGATGAGCTTGACGATAGGGAGCGCGTTTTTCTATTGCATTCTCGCAATAGCTGCCCCACATAACAAACTTGGGCATAATGTTTGATATTATCCGACGAACTTCAATTATAGGTTTGTAGTTGCGCTAAAGCGCAAAAAAACATCGATGCCTTTAATACTTTTATTACTAGTATTATTCATCAGTAACTGGTTCTTCGCCGAGTCTTTGGTTTTTTTTCCCATACATTTCCTCGATTGGCTGAGAAAATTGGGAGGGTATTGCCTAATTGGTCTTTTATTGGTGCTGTTTAGCTGGTTTTTTGGCAAAGACTAAATCGAGAATTTGGGCGAAAAGTCGCGTTGCTGATCGCGCGGTGAAGATACTGTTTAAGAAACTTCAGGCTGCTTGGCGTAAGCGATAAAATATAAGGTGAGCTTATTGCTCACCTCTGGGTTTTGTCAAGTAGGAAAGTTTAGAATTAAGCGGCTTTCCGACGATAATTCGGATCTAACCAGCACAGAGGAAGTGGTTCGCCAGAAGGAAAAATTAGCTCGGATTTCATGAAAGATTCGGGTTCTTGTAATTCTTCCCCGCAGTGATATCTTCCTAGAATTTCACTCAGACACGGATCGTAAAGGTTTTCTGGTGTTAAAACTTCTACGAGTGCGCCACGAGGTTTATGCGTTAAGAACATACATCCTCCTCCTGAATCAGCGTTCAGTAATCAGTTAATTCTCGTAACTGAAGAAGTGGAGATTTCAACCAGGATTTTTTAATTTTCTTCACCAACCAATTTATCTGCCCCATCCCTCTTGTTTGAATGAAATGATGGCTGATAACTAATTTGGTCAGCTACCTCTGACAATTCTGGTATAACACAAATAAGTGATAGAAAATGTCAAATAGTGTAAAGTAACCCTATTCATTCAGTTAGCCATCAGCTTTAGTTTTCGTTGATTTCACAACAATCACAAGCGCTTGCCTGTGTATATCAAGTAATCGCCTACAAGAGAAAAAATATTTTTACTTTTTTTGTGATGGGCCGGGCCGGATTCGAACCAGCGTAGCTTTCGCAGCGGATTTACAGTCCGCCCCCATTAACCACTCGGGCACCGACCCATTAATTCCACAGTTACTAATATTAGCATACTTTTCGTTTTAGTCAAAAATTTCTAAACTCGTTCCCTAAGACTCATAAACCACAATTCAAGTTATCCAAATCCTTACTCAAACAAAAAAAGCCGGCTCCCCCGACATCATGGTGTAAAATGTTCGTAATTGTTACAAATTCTTGAAAGATGGGTTACGGCGCGGCAAGTAGATTCTGGTCTGAAATCCATAAATTATTGCCCGCGCCTAACCCATCCTACGAATAAGTAGCTAAACGGGCATCAATTGGCTCCGAGTTGGTCATTTCTGGGGAGATGAGAGCAACGGTTTCTTCAACGTTTTCTGGCTCAACTGATGCTACTATTTCTTCAGTCATTTCAGAGATTGGCTCTGGGTCAAATGCTGCTAAGAAAGCCTCTCGGTAAGTGAAAGATTTCGGTTTTTCTTCTGATGTTTGTTCTGAAGAAATAGTAACTTCTTGGTCTGTAGAAACGTCAGTTGTCTCTTTGAGATTGTAGCGCAATACTGAAACAAAGCAAAAGTAGGTAACGAACAGAACAACGGGTAATAAAATGTCGTTGATTGTAGCGATAGTATTCATATTTGACTCCTAATTCTTGGTCGATGTAGCGATGTGTTGACAACCGTATTGATGTGGAGGTTACGGTTATCATAATTATACCGCGAAGCGGAGAAAAAATATATTATAAATTAGAAACTTTTATCGAAATATTTTGAATTCTACAAAAAAATAATGGGAGGGAAACCCCCTCTACTTATGCCAAAATCTTGATTGTCCAAACGGACTTTTCTGAGTAATTAGACATCGGCGATCGCTTTGTTTGTGATCCTTTTAAAAATAAAAATCAATCTGAGGTACGGCGATGGACATTCAATTTACTACGTCTGAGATCGAGCAACTGCGAGAGACTTTACAGGATTATAAACCCGCACAGAAGGCGTTAGCGACACTGGAAGCAGAAGACGGGAATATAGAAGCATCGTTTGAGACGTTGTGGCGAGAAAAACATGGAACGCCGCCGCAAATGGGAAATAAATCTTTTTGGGAAGTAACAATACAAGAATTGCGAAAAGAAATCTGTGGGGAAGATGATAGTTTTCGCACTAGAGTCAAGGAATACAGTAGAAACCCAGGAAGTGCGCCGTTATTGACGGGATTAATTGTTTATTTGGTAGGGATAGCGGGATTGCCACTCGATCCGGCGATCGCAACTGTCATTGTTCTTTATATCCTTAAAGTGGGATTGAATATTTTTTGCGAGTATACTAAACCTGAATCTTAATTGTTTACGATGATGCGATCGCACCAAAATGAACTAGATGAAAAAGAATTACTTAAAATTCTGGAACTTGCCAGAGAAGCCGAACAAAAAGCTAGAGAAATGTGTGAAATTATAACAACTAATTTCAAAAAATGGCGACTGAAAGCTGATGCGAAAAAGGCGGAGGTAGTCGATCGCAAATAATAGGATAATAAGAGCGGGAGAATTTGGCAATCAAAACAATTACAAAAATTGAGATAAACCCTCTTTCAATTCCTCTATAGTTATCCCAAAAATGAAGCGGTGGCGGTTAGAATGCTTTCATCGTGAGTAGTTTGATAAAAATGGGCAAGTTGAGGTAAAGAAAAAGTTCCCACGCTATACTCGTCATTAAACTCAGCCCAAATCTGTAAAGCTTGTAGATAGTTCGCTTTTGCTTCTTCTAATTCCCCTAATTCCTCAGCAAGCATTCCCAAATTGTGGTAGGTTGAAGCTTGATTGTAGCGATCGCTGTATTCAATCTTAATTGCCAAAGCCTGTTGGTAGTTGCGCCGCGCCTCTTCCCATTCCCGTAAGGCTTGGGCTACCCTTCCCAATTGGTGGTAGGTTGAAGCTTGAGAGTAGCGATCGCTGTATTCGACCAAAATTGCCAAAGCCTGTTGGTAGTTGCGCCGCGCCTCTTCCCATTCCCGTAATTGTTGGGCTACTATTCCCAATTGGTGGTAGGTTGAGGCCAGTGTTGAATATTTCTGTCTCTCTTCTACCTCACTAATTTTTTGAGTTAATTCTACTACTTTCTGATAATATTTTTTTGCTTGTTGATAATTTTTAGTATCTAGATAGCAGTTAGCAAGACTCCATAATACCCAAATAATTTCTAACCCTATCTCCCCTTTACGAATTTCATCGGGATATGATTCTTGTGCCTGGCAAACCAATTCTGATAGTTTCAGATTGCGTTGAATCTCATTTGTTAAATTGAAGTATTTATATAAACAGAAAAAAATAGCAACTGTTTCCTGCTTATCCAAACAAATCTGTAGCGCATTGTAGAGATTTTCATATTCCCAACGACAGAAAACTATTCCCAATTGTCTCTCTCGTGCATCCTTCGACTTCATCCAACTTTTATAAAAATTTGCTAACCATAGATAGTGATTTTTAAACCCCTCTTTTAACGCTTCCTGGGTCGCCTCATCTAGTTGATTTACCTTTGTCTTCAAGAAGTAAGGAAACACTGGCTGGATCGTTAATGAGTCAGGGTAATCTTCATCCATTGGTGAAAGTAATCCCCAATTAATCGCCTCTTGTATCGCCCCATCAAACTGTTCAAAAGGATAGTTTTTAAATGGTTCTAACAATTGTAATCGCTCGGCATAGTTAGGAATAACTCTTCTGTCTATAAAACTACTAAACGGCGCTAGACATAACAACAACTTCTGTGCCTCTGGCGATAGATTGCTGTGAGAATATTCTACGCATTTGAGAATACTTTCTGTCTTCTCCTCACTCCCTGTATCTAAGGAAATATCCGCCGCCTGTAATTTTTCCAAAATCTCCTGCGGGGTTTGCTGTTTCAGATTGGCTAATACCACTGCCATCGCCAAAGGATATCCTGCCAACAACTTCATTAACCGCTTAAAATCTTCATCTGCTTTGATTTTTTCGATCTTTTTCTTCTCGCCAATGATTTGTTTTAATATCTCCTCTGCTAAATCGGAACGAGATTCTTTATCTAATCCTTGGAGATCATAAATATTCCGTTTAAAAGTTCTCTCCTGTAACCATTCTTCCCCACTGCGAGAACCGAAGATAACTTTGGTGTCTCCTCCCGCTAATCTTTCTAGAAAATTTTTAATTTTATTCCTTTCTGACTCTGGTAAGGTATTTTGTATGGCTAATTGCTGTCCGGTGATAGATTCTAAATTGTCCAACATCAAAACCTGAGACTCGGATCGCAGTTTTTGAACTAACTTCTGTACCTGCGCCTGTTGACTCATTGCTTGAAATTTAGCCTGTTCAAATCTGCCATAAACCTGCTTGCCAATATCAAAGAGAATCTGTTCTAACGTCCAAGCTTTTTCATCGTATCCGAAATAGAAAATTTGTTCTGCATAGTGAGTTCTTTGCCACCATTCTCGGAGATAATTTAATAAAGTCGTTTTTCCCGTTCCTCCCATTCCCCTCAACAGTAAAATATTGTGTTTGAGTAAAGCTTTCTCAATTTTGAGGATTTCTAAATCTCGTCCGATAAAGCCATAAGTAGGTAAAGTAAAGCGATATTGTCTGTTAAGAAACTCCCAGTATTTCTCTTCTTCTTCTGGGGTAAATTCCCGTAAATTGAGATTGACAGGTTGATTGGAATAGACGACGGGTAACAGCCAATCTTCTAAATCGATGGTTTGATTAAAATAGGCTTTTCGTTGCTTTTGATTAAATAATTCGAGGCGACTTAAACGAATAGCTTCAACAAGAAGTTTCTTGTCAAACAGATGTTGATAAAGTTGCTTCATCATTAATGTTGCTGCGGAGACAGTGACGGAATACCCCATCGCCACAACCACCTGCATTCCTGCTGCCATTAAGCGACTTCCTAGACTGGTTTCTCGGTAGTCTTCCTTTCCAACAAAAACCTGTTTTCCTGACTGACAAGCATTGAGAATACACGCAGGAATTCCTCTTCCCGTGAGTAAATTAGCTAATTCTGTTGCTTCTACAGGGACTGCTTCGCCTTTGTTGTCGCCTTCAAGAAAGAGAAACGCTTTCATGCCATCATAGGGTTGGATATCTTCTAACCCATATCCCCGTTGATAGAAATAGCGATCTTTCTCAACTTCCTTAGTAAACTCTCCATAGCTCATTAATGCCCCATGTACGTCAAAATGAATGATGTGATAGTAGCCTTTCCCTTTTGTTTCTAGATGCTTGCAGAGGGATTCATAAGTACCGGGACGCAATAATTCTACATTGACTGCTAACTGACTGTTATCGATTAATTCAATCAGAGGGCGGGAAATGGTACGATAGCCTACATCGTCTTCTTCATCGGGTCTTGCAATGACGACTAAAAGGTTAATGACGGGGGAAGGCGCGATCGCAGCAGAGACAGGGATAGGTTTTGTCAGTTTCCGCACCATAACACAGTCTACTGCCAAAGGGCGGGGTAAATTGCGATCGCGCATCACCTCCCAATGCAAAGCTTGAAATTCTGGAGTTTGACTTTCGATTTCAATCTGTACCTGACTCAGATTCCCTTGTAATTGTCGATAGTCGCTGTAAGCATCTAAGTTGCTTTTGAAAACTTGTTCAAATAATTTTTCTCCGTAGGTTGTGATGCTAGTAGCAGCTTTTTTTGCAATTTCACTATCCAGCATCGGATAAACTAGCCAGTCTTCAAAGTACCATTCGAGTCGTTTTTAGTCTTTTGGCGCGAAGGGATTGGGCATGAAAATTTGATAGTTTCCTCCCCCGTAAAAGCTTAATAAAACTTCAAATCCCGATTAAGTTTTCAGATGTT